>CAUVMY010000100.1:0-5571 GCA_963552845.1 uncultured Bacteroidia bacterium | reverse complement strand
CCTACATTCTCGAGTGCATCTTCCAGCTCAATCTCTTTTGCGACTGAGACTCCGTCCTTTGTAACCTGTGGTGCTCCGAACTTGCGTTCCATTACCACATTGCGCCCTTTAGGACCTAGTGTAACTTTTACCGCATTTGCCAATTGGTCTACACCACTTTTGAGCTTATTACGCCCTTCTATGTCGAACTTTATTTCCTTTGCCATGATAAAAAATATTTCTTTTCTCCTACTACTCAAACACTCTTTTAGTTGTTCCCTCTTCCTTTTCCACTCGGGTTTCCTGTTGTTGACGGATACCCAGCATGATTGGGATCATGTACTGGGTGAGGCGGTCTGGAAGGCTTCGGTGAAGCTGTAGATTTTGTTGTTTTTGACATTTCGCTATCGCGTTTAGATTACTGCCAAAATATCATTCTGACGCATGATGATGTAATCAACGTCATCTACGGTAACTTCCGTACCACCATATTTCGAATAGAGTACGATGTCACCGACCTTTACTTCCATTGTTACATCTTTCGTTCCATTGCCTACAGCACGAACTGTTCCTCTTTGCGGTTTCTCCTTGGCTGTATCGGGAATGATGATTCCACTTGCAGTACGCTCCTCATTAGCAATAGGCTCAATCACAACACGATCGCCTAAAGGTCTTACTTTCAACTCTGCCATCTCTCTTAAACTCTCTATTGTTTTACTCTTTATACTTCGTGGCTGTTTTAGTATCAGCCGCACGCCTCACTACCTAGCAAAAGGCACACCATACCAGAATTGGATATTATTAGTGCCATTTTGACACAATGAGTAGCCGAGTCTGCACGTACTCGTTTACGAGGTAAAAGGAGAACGAATGCTACGACGTAGATAGCAGAAACGGACACCGCCAAAGGCAATGTCCGTTCTGATGTTCAACAAGTTTTATTTTCCTACTCCTGCGAATAGTCCTGTTTAGAGGCACGCACGTAAGATTTGTAACGCCATAAGGCATTCTCCTGTGCCGCCTTGAATAATTCTGCGGCTTCTGCAGGGAAGGTCTGCGCTAAAGAACTGTAACGCACCTCGCCATTCAAGAACTCTTGGAATTTATCCCAATTAGGAGCTTTCGAGTCAAGACTAAATGGGTTCTTTCCTTCGTTCTCTAACAGAGGATTATGACGATACAAGTGCCAGTAGCCACATTCTACAGCCTTCTTTTCCTCCATCTGAGTGTCGGTCATACCAATCTTAAGACCGTGGTTGATACACGGAGCATAAGCAATAATTAGAGATGGACCAGGATAAGCCTCAGCTTCCTTTATTGCCTTAAAGAACTGGTTTTGATCGGCTCCCATAGCAACTTGTGCCACGTATACGTAGCCGTAGCTCATAGCCATCATGCCTAAATCCTTCTTGCGCACGCGTTTCCCTGCGGCTGCAAACTTGGCAACAGCCGCCATAGGGGTAGATTTTGAAGCTTGTCCTCCAGTATTGGAATAAACCTCCGTATCGAGTACAAGTACATTTACATCAGCACCCGAAGCGAGCACGTGATCCAATCCGCCATAACCGATATCGTATGCCCAGCCATCGCCCCCGAATACCCAGAACGATTTCTTTGTGAAGTACTGCTGTAAGCCTAACAATTGTTTTGCCTCTTCGCAATTCTCCTTAGCCAGAGCACTCGCCAGTTTATCTGCCACGGCGATGCTTTCCATGGCATTCTGCGACTTATCTAACCATTCTTGGAGCACTTGCTTTGTCGCTTCGCTTACTTTACCCGCCGCAATAAGACTCTTTGCTTGTTCTGCAATACGCACACGTAGGTGTTCCACACCCGTTGCAATCCCCAAGCCAAATTCCGCATTGTCTTCAAAGAGGGAGTTTGCCCATGCAACGCCGCGTCCTTGTTCATTTGTGCAGTAAGGCGAAGAAGGCGACGAACCTCCGTAGATGGATGAGCAGCCAGTAGCATTGGCTACAATCATACGATCGCCAAATAGCTGTGTTACTGTTTTAATATAGGGCGTTTCACCGCACCCTGCACATGCTCCAGAGAACTCAAACAATGGGCGTGCAAACTGGCTATTCTTAACACTCGCGAACTTATCTACTACATTCTTATAGCCAACCTTCTCTTCGAGATATTCCCAGTTCTTAATTTCCTTTTCCTGCGTTTCGGTCAGCTTCATCACCAACGCCTTTGACTTGGGCGCTGGGCATACCGCTGCACAGTTACCACATCCCGTGCAGTCCAAAACACTCACTTGAATACGGAACTTGTAATCTTTCAATGCCCCTCCTTTACCATCAACTACGGATGTACCCGCTGGTAACCCCTTCATGTCTTCGTCATTCAACAAGAAAGGACGGATGGCTGCGTGAGGACACACGTATGCACATTGGTTACACTGGATACAAAATTCCGACTCCCATTCTGGTACCATACTTGCAATGCCACGTTTTTCCCAACGTGTCGTTCCACTAGGTAAAGTGCCATCTTCTCGCCCAACGAATGCACTGACAGGGAGATCGTCTCCCACTTGGTTGTTCATTGGCACCATTACATTATTTACAAAGTCTGGTGCGCCCTGCAAATGGTGTCCTTTTTCGGGTTCTAATTTTGCCCATTCTTCGGGCACTTTAACCTCTTTCACTTCCCCGCCGCGATCTACAGCTGCGCAGTTCTTATTTACTACCTCAGCCCCTTTCTTACCAAAGGTTTTCTCGATGAAATGCTTCATCTCCTTCACCGCTTGGTCGTATGGAATAACGTCGGCAATTCTAAAGAATGCAGCCTGCATAATCGTATTAGTACGATTCCCTAAGCCAATTTCGCGCGCTACTGTGGTAGCATCAATGGTATAGAGTTTTATCCTCTTTTGTGCCAATACACATTTTACGCTATTAGGAAGGTGTTGCTCAAGTTCCGCCTCGTTCCAAGGGCAATTGAGAAGGAAAGCGCCCCCCTCACGGATACCGCGCAACATATCATAACGTTGAAGATAGGAGGGTACATGACACGCCACGAAGTCAGGTGTTGTAACCAAGTAAGGTGAACGAATGGGTTTATCGCCAAAACGGAGATGTGAGGTAGTAATACCGCCCGATTTCTTGGAGTCGTATGCAAAGTATGCTTGGCAATACTTATCGGTCGTTTCGCCAATAATCTTTATAGAGTTTTTGTTTGCTCCTACTGTACCGTCAGACCCCAGTCCGTAAAATTTCCCTTGGAAAGTACCTGCTTGCGCAAGATTTACCTCTTCGGGGACATTAAGCGAATGGAAAGTAACGTCGTCCACAATCCCGATAGTAAACCCATTTTTCGGTTCTTTCTGTGCAAGATTGTCGTAGACAGCGATAATTTGTGCAGGCGTTGTGTCCTTAGAACTTAATCCGTAACGTCCGCCGTAGACTTCGGGAGCCCCTTCTTGTCCGTAATACACATTGCGTACATCAAGGTAAAGCGGTTCGCCCAACGCTCCAGATTCTTTGGTGCGATCCAGCACAGCTATACGCTTAACGCTCTTTGGCATAGCCGCCACGAAATGCTGAATAGAAAAAGGACGGAATAAGCGGACGATCAACAAGCCGACCTTACGTCCTTTTGCCATGAGATGATCTACGACTTCACGCGCCGTTTCTGCCACACTTCCCATAACAACAATTACGTCGGTAGCCTGCGGATCACCGTAGTAGTCAAATAGGTTGTACTTGCGCCCCGTAACCTTTTCCAGTTCCTTCATATAGTGCTCTACCACTTGCGGTACACGGAGATAATAGGGATTGCTTGCTTCGCGATTCTGGAAGTATACATCTGGATTCTGAGCAGTACCACGCGTTACAGGATGCTCATTAGAAAGTGCTCTCGCACGGAACTCCGCAAGCGCTTTTTCATCAACTAAGCCACGAATAGCATCCGTATCCAATGCTTCAATCTTCTGGATCTCATGTGAGGTACGGAAGCCGTCAAAGAAGTGCAAGAATGGCACACGCGAGGTTAGTGCAGCCAAATGCGCCACAGCCGCCAAATCCATAACCTCTTGTACACTGCCTGTAGAGAGCATAGCAAAACCCGTAGTACGAGTTGACATTACGTCACTATGATCACCAAAAATAGACAACGCATGCGCTGCTAGCGTACGCGCCGACACATGGAAGACGGCAGGGAGCAATTCGCCAGCCATCTTGTACATGTTCGGGATCATAAGCAGCAAACCTTGCGAAGCAGTATAGGTGGTTGTTAAAGCCCCTGACTGTAGCGAGCCGTGTACAGCACCTGCTGCTCCCGCTTCACTCTGCATCTCAAGAACGCGAACACGTTCACCAAAGAGGTTCTTTTTGCCATTTGCCGACCACTCATCCACCAGTTCTGCCATGGTAGACGATGGAGTGATCGGGTATATTGCGGCGACTTCGCTAAACATATACGACACAAAAGCTGCCGCATAATTGCCATCACAGGTTACATACTGCTTTTTATCTTTTGCCATTTCCCTGAAAATTTCTTCTTAAACATTCTCTCCCCTGCTTCTCTCTCTCCCGTATTCACAAAAATACGCGTTTCACGCTTTAAGATTGCACTTTATGCGTAATTTGTAGCCTCTCTAATTCTAAGTAGAGAAAGAGACATAAAATAGTGAAGAATAAAACAAGATGTAAAAGTTTGCCAAAGACGTTTCTAAACGAGTTCGAGTCTGGTAGCCTATACGTTTTTTAGGGCAAGGCATCTTTCCGCACCTCGAGCAGGCGTAAGCCGTGTTGTTCGCAGACCTCGCAAAGTTGTTCCTGAAAAGCATCGGCTACACTGCCAACCATCTTCAGTCCATTATGTGCCCCGACAATATTAGGAAGTGCTAATGTAGTGATATAGGCTTCCATCGCTTGCAAGACTAACTTCTGCGAATAAGGATGTTTTATATGATACCATAAGAAACGCGCGAAACTCGCTAAAAACTGGTTAGGACGTTCACCACGAAAGAGACGATTCATTACAGGTTCAGTAGATTTGAAGACATTACCATCTCGCTCCAATCCCAGCGCGATGCCATAATCTACATACATCGCTTCGGAGAGTTCAGGCGGCAAAATACCATACAACCAATCGCGCAATAGATGTCGCCCGAGCCAAGCACCACTCCCCTCATCTCCTAACAAATAACCTAACGAAGGACGTGCGTAAGAAATGGTATGCCCATCATAAAAGCCTGCATTACTCCCAGTGCCAATTATACCGACAATACCCGGCTCTCTATTCCACAAGACACGAGCAGCGCCCATCATATCGGAATCCACCATTATCTGCGCTTTCGGGAAAACACGTTGCAATGCAGCTTTCATACGCCATGGAGCTTGATCTGCGGCACATCCCGTCCCATAATATTCTACCTTCTGCACCTCTTGGCAAAAAGCGTCTTGCGGGAATGCTGCGCGAATCTTTGAGACTAATTCGTCTTCTGTGAGATAAAGAGGACTCATCCCATCAATTCGGAATTGAGATTCAGTTCCCAGCGTAAGGTTACGCACGAACCATTTAACACTTGTGCCTCCTGCGTCGACCAATAGATTTATCCCCATTGTCCTATTTCACCTTTCG
>CAUVMY010000099.1:0-5576 GCA_963552845.1 uncultured Bacteroidia bacterium | reverse complement strand
ACGGGAATTATACTGGAATTCGAGTTCGGTACGAACTGGAGCAACTATTCGTGGTTTGTGGGCGATATTTTTGGTGCGCCGCTCGCCATAGAAGGCATTATGGCATTCTTCATGGAGTCCACGTTTATTGCCGTTATGTTCTTCGGTTGGAACAAAGTAAGCAAACGTTTTCACCTTACGGCAACGTGGCTCACAGCTATAGGATCGAACATCTCGGCGCTCTGGATACTTGTTGCCAACGGTTGGATGCAGTTCCCTGCGGGCATGCATTTTAACCCAGACACTGCGCGCAACGAGATGATTAGTTTCACGGAAGTACTCTTTTCGCCCGTGGCTATCAACAAATTTCTACACACTGTAACTTCGGGTTACGTCCTCGCCGCCATATTCGTTATTGGTGTCAGTGCGTGGTTCATCCTAAAAGGACGTCACCTCTTGTTGGCACAGCGTAGTATACTTGTGGCGGGCATCTTTGGTTTCTTGTCGTTGCTTGCTGTCATTGCTACAGGCGACGGCTCTGCCTATCAAGTGGCACAAAAGCAGCCCATGAAACTTGCTGCCATGGAAGGTCTCTATCGTGGCAAGGAAGGAACAGGACTGGTCGCGGTAGGTGTTCTAAATCCTTCAAAGACGGTTGGCGACGAAAAAGACCCCTTCCTCGTCAAAATAGAGATACCGCACGTGCTCTCCTGGCTGGGGTATCACGATTTCAATGCATTTGTGCCTGGCGTAGAAGACCTTCTGGAGGGTGGCTTTAGCTACACAGCCCCCAATGGGGAGCAGATACAAGAGCCCTCGGCACAACAAAAAATTGAGATGGGGCGCACTGCCATTAACGCCCTACGTCGCTATACGGAATTCCGCGAAGCTGGCGACAAAGAGGGCATGGCTACCGCACGTGCAGAGCTCGAACAAAACTTCAAGTACTTTGGTTACGGCTATCTCAACGACACAAAGAGCATAGTTCCCAACGTACCGCTTTCGTTCTATGCTTTCCATATTATGGTACTACTGGGAGGGCTTTTCCTCCTATTTTTCATTGTGGTACTTTACTACAGTTGGAAACGGGCTTTCAAGCCTCGCTGGTTGCTCATAGCCTCCATTGTTATGATACCGCTGGTTTATCTATGTAGCCAAGCTGGATGGATAGTTGCCGAGGTTGGGCGTCAACCTTGGGTTATTCAGGACATTATGCCCACATTCGCCGCCGTATCGCGTATCGATGCAAGTGCTGTACAGGTTACTTTCTTCATTTTTGCCATACTCTTTACAGTTCTGCTTATTGCCGAGCTCAGCATTATGGTTAAACAAATAAAACTCGGACCTAAAGAAAAATAGTCTGACGGAGGAATTAGAAATGACGTACGAATTTTTACAACACTACTGGTGGTTTCTTGTCTCCCTCCTCGGAGCACTCCTTGTATTTTTACTTTTTGTGCAGGGAGGACAAACCTTCCTTTTCAGCTTAGCGCATAATGAGCGCGAACGTTTACTTCTTGTTAATGCCATGGGGCGTAAGTGGGAGTTTACGTTCACTACACTAGTTACCTTCGGCGGAGCATTTTTCGCCTCATTTCCGCTTTTCTATTCTACGAGTTTTGGCGGTGCGTACTGGGTTTGGATATCAATCCTACTCCTTTTCGTATTACAAGCCGTAGCCTACGAATTCCGTACTAAGCCCAAGAACCTACTCGGGAAACGTACCTTTGAACTATTCCTCTATCTGAACGGAATTCTTGGTACAATACTTTTGGGTGTAGCTGTTGGTACATTTTTCACGGGCTCGGACTTCACAGCCAACCTCTCTGCACTAACCAACCTGAACCAGCCCATCATCTCCTATTGGAACAATCCGTGGCACGGGCTTGAAGCCGTACTCGATGCCCGTAACCTGATGCTCGGTATTGCTGTTTGTTTCCTCGCTCGTGCACTGGGGTTGCTCTATTTTATCAACCTAATTGATGATGATATTATTCTCAAGCGTGCTCGTAGACTCCTTTTGTACAACGCGATACCATTCGTAATTTTCTTTGTGGCATTCGTAGTTTCCATTTTCTTGAGCGATGGCTTTGCCATAGACCTCACAAGTACTCCTGCACGGGTCTACCTACAACCCCATAAATACCTCCTAAACTTCCTACAAATGCCCGTGATACTTGTAGCCTTTCTAGTAGGGGTTGTAGCCGTATTATTTGGAATAATTGCCACCCTGCTTCGTCGTACGCGACGCGGAATTTGGTTCGCAGGTATTGGTACAATTCTTACCGTATTGGCACTGCTGCTGAATGTTGGGTACAACAACACAAGTTTTTACCCCTCAGTAGCCGATCTCCAAAGCTCGCTTACCATTTACAACAGTTCTTCAAGCGAATTCACGCTCAAGGTCATGAGTGTTGTATCGCTTCTTATTCCCTTCGTGGTTGCCTATATATGGTATGCTTGGCGCGCTATGGACAAAAAGAAGATGACCATCGCCGAATTTGAAGAACAACCTGACGGAGAAGAACAAGAACGCTATTAGATTGAAAGGAAACGCAAAAATGGCAATTTTAATACTAGAGCTCCTACTGTGGCCCATTCTAATTTTGGTCAGCTTTTTCATCATACAATGGGCGCTTAAACGATTAGAAAAGAAACAATAGATCTAAATAGATTCTCATCAATAGCCATCTGTTCTACGGATGGCTATTTTTTTGCCATTTATTGCCGCAAGTATTTTCTAGCTTTTTACATAATACTTTTGCCATAACTTTGTACCTAAAGTTTTAACACCTGGGGTGATGACACAACTGAAAGTGAATAAGATTTTATTGTTATTCGTCCTTTTGCAGATGGTAATACTTCCTGCCTTGGCGCAGATGCCCAAAGCCTCCGATGCGCCCATTACGTACACGCTCCCGAATGGGATGAAGGTACTCCTCGACCCCCTCACAAGTACCGATAAGGTTTTTGGGGGCATTGTGGTTAATGTGGGGGCAAAACACGAATCGTTTGATGCTACAGGCTTGGCACACTACCAAGAGCATATGCTTTTTAAGGGTACAGAAGAACTAGGGACATCTAACTGGGAGGCGGAACGCCCACACATAGAGAAGATTTTTTCGCTCTACGACAAATTGGGGCGTGCTACCGATAAAAGGGAGATAGATAGCCTACAAAAGGAGATCAACGAAGAGTCCGTGGCAGCGTCGCAATATGTAATTGTGAATGAGTTCGATAAACTCGTGAAAAAGGCTGGTGGCACGGGCATGAATGCTGCTACTTCGTGGGATGCTACTGTCTATTTCAACGCATTCCCCAGCAGCGAGGTAGAAAAGTGGATGGCGCTTTATTCCCATCGTTTTGAGCACCCTGTCTTCCGAGGCTTTCAGGCAGAGCTCGAAGTAGTATACGAAGAACAGAATGCCAGTGCCGACAACATGGGCTCGCGCATATACGACCAGTTTTTAGCTGCCTTTTACCCGACACATCCCTACGGGTCGCGTCCCCTCATCGGTAAGCTAGAACACCTCAAGCGCCCCTCTCTGACACAGATGAAGCAGTTCTTTGATACCTACTACGTGCCAAATAATATGATGCTCATTCTTACTGGCAATTTTCAAGTAGAACAAGCCAAAGAACTCATCGTAAAATATTTTGGTGCTTGGAAAACGAAACCGCTACCTGAATACAAGCTTGTGCGTGAAGCACCTTTCAAGGGACGCCAAGTCGTCTCTGTGCGCAGTCTTCCCATACGAGCAGGCGGCTTGGCATTTCGCAGTAGCGATCTCACCGACAAAGAGGAAATTGTACAGGATATCCTACTCGGGCTACTTACCAATTCAGCTGAAACTGGGAAGTTAGACAGTCTTTCACTCAAAGGGAAACTCATGGCTGCTTTTGCCCTCCGCCTTCCATTGGTTGATCAAGGGGGCATCCTTGTAGCCTTTGTGCCCAAGATAGTAGGGCAACGCTTCCGTACCGCCGAGCGCTATGTATGGTGGGCTATCGACGATTTGCGCACAGGACGCTTCACCGATAAAGCTTTGCAGATTGCCAAACTTGCCAACCTCACGGAGTGGGAACGTGGCATGGAAGATCCCGCGGCGCGTTTTGCAGCGTGGAATGAAATGTACATCAGTGGTAAATCGGTACAGCAGGTTCTACAGCACAAGGAACTGTTGAATGCTGTGTCGCGCGAAGACGTAATAGCACTTGCCAACAAGCTGTTTGGTACAGACTACCTTCTGTTCCGTAACAAAATAGGGCTTGCGGGAGGCGAAAAAATCGCCAAACCTCCGTATAAACCCGTTATTGCGTCGGCCAAAGGAGATTCTAAGTTTGCACAACGCTTTGACAAATTGCCTTCGCAACGTGCTCCTTGGAAGCCGCTAACAGAAGGTAGAGACTACGAAAAACGCTCTCTCGCTAATGGCAATGCGCTTTACATGACGCGTAATGCGCTCAACGATATTTTTACGCTACAGTTGAAGTATCAAAACCTGCCCTCCGACTATGTGCGAAACCTCTCGCTTATCGCGGCCATGAATAGCGCTGCGCCCGATACCCTGAAACTTGAGCAGTACAAGGAACAGTTAGGGCTTCTGGGTGCTAGCATCTCCGTATCGCCCAGTGCACATGCATTAACGGTTTCGGTGCAGGGATACGAAAAGAATTATGAGCAAACGATAGACTTACTACGCCGTTTCCTCCTCTCGGCGCACCTCGGGAAGGCTGAAAAAGAGACCTACGTGAATAATGTGAAAACAGAGCTAAAGGTACAGCGCAAGTCGGTAGATTTCCAAGTAGAAGCCCTCGAAGAGTACGCACGTTACGGCAAGCAGAGTTTCAACTTGCAGAACCGAACGGTGAGTGAACTCTACGATACAGAATTGCCAAAGTACGACGCCGCATTCCGTGCAGCGATTAACTCCCCCTGCGATGTTTACTACGTAGGGCAACGAAGTGAAGAGGCGCTGGTAGCAGATTGTAAACGCTTTTTACCCACCATCGAGGGCTATCGTCCCCCTATTGCAACGAAAGAGATGTGGCAGCCTGTAGAGGATGTAGATATCCTCTTTTTACCTAATAAGAAGGCTACTCAAGCCAAAATCTCTATCCTACAGGAAGTGGAAGACTATACTCCTACAAACGAAGCGAAGCGCTGGTTACTCAATTCGTATCTCAGTGATGGATTTGGCGGTCTCCTCCTGCAAGAGATTCGCGAGTTCCGTTCGCTCGCTTATACTACTTATGGCTATCTCAATTTGCCAGTTGCCCCGCACTATGCTACTTTCTTTCAAGGAAAGCTAGAGACACAAGGCGACAAAGCCATTGAGGCGCTTGGGCTTTACCTAAAACTCCTCGATTCTATGCCACAGTACCCCGACCGTCTGGCGGTTCACAAAGAGGGAATTCTGAACTCATTGGCGCAGCGTGTGCCGTCGTTCCGTTCGCTTCCCGCTTATGTAAGTAATTACGAGCGCTTCGGATTTACCGAAGACCCGCGTTTAATTGTAGCCGAGAAGCTACCTCCTATCACTTGGGAAGAGTTGTATACTTATTACAAGCAGCAATTTGGCGCGCGCAAGCGTCTG
>CAUVMY010000098.1:0-5676 GCA_963552845.1 uncultured Bacteroidia bacterium | reverse complement strand
AATAGCTCAAACTCCTTTAGAAGTTGAGAATCGGGCGTTTGGGGTGTAAGAAATTGCTCCTGCATGATACTAATATTTTCTCGTGCAGTACAGTCTCCTAAATTGTGCCAAAGTTCTTCCGTAATGAAAGGCATGAATGGGTGAAGCTGTTGCAGGAGGAGATCGAAGATATGCTCTATTGCGGCATAGGTAGCTCTGTCCATCTTCTGGTTGTCTCGCGGTTTTACGAGTTCCAATAGCCATGCTGAGAAATCGTCCCAGAAGAGACGATATAGTTCGGTAAGCGCTTCGGAGAGGCGATACTCTTTCATATTTGCTTCTACACTTTGGAATGCTTCGTTCATGCGAGCTTCAAACATTGCTATTGCATGTGCACGTGCTGGCAGTAGCTCTTCGGTCAAGTCTTCTTTCCAACCTTGTACTAGTCTGAATGCATTCCAAATTTTATTGCTGAAATTCCGCCCTTGTTCCGTAAGCTGTTCTTCAAACATTAGGTCATTACCTGCAGCCGAACACATGAGCATACCTACGCGAACTCCGTCCGCTCCGAATTTGTCTATTAACTCGAGTGCATCGGGACTATTGCCTAATGATTTACTCATTTTGCGGTGTAGCATATCGCGTACAGTACCTGTAAAGTAGACCCGCTCGAAGGGACGTTTACCCATGTACTCATAGCCTGCCATTACCATGCGTGCCACCCAGAAGAATATGATATCTGGTGCAGTTACAAGATCGCTTGTAGGGTAGTAGTAGCGGATGTCTGCATTATCAGGGTGAAGAATGCCATCAAAGACAGAGATCGGCCAGAGCCATGAACTGTACCATGTATCGAGCACATCTTCGTCTTGACGAAGGTCTGCAAGAGTTAGGTGGGCATCCAATTTTTTAGCCTCTGTCAGTGCTTCGTTTTCGTCGTGTGCAATAACTACGCGACCGTCTGGAAGATACCAAGCGGGGATGCGATGTCCCCACCATAATTGACGAGAGATGCACCAGTCTCGCGAATTTTCCAACCAATGTCGGTAGACCCCAACAAAACGTTGTGGTATAAGCTCTATTTCTCCTTTTTCGACAGCGTCTAGTGCTACCTTAGCGAGATGTTCAACTTTCAAGAACCATTGAGTCGACAGTTTAGGCTCAATTACCGCCTTGGTGCGTTCGCTAATACCGATAGTATGTGTGTAGTCTTCCTCTTTTTCTAGAAGGGCTGCCGCAGCCAAGTCTTTTACAATTTGTTCGCGGACTTCAAAACGATCCATTCCCTCATACAGTCCGACACCTTCTCGAATTTTCCCCTGTTCTGTAAAAGTATCAATAACCTCGAGGTTATATTTTAGACCAATTTCATAGTCGTCGATGGCGTGTGCAGGTGTAATTTTTAGTATCCCTGTCCCGAAGGATGGATCTACATGTTCGTCTGTCACTATGGGGACTTCGCGGTTGACTAAGGGAACTACTACATGTTTGGTTAGTAAGTGCTTGTAGCGTTCATCTTCGGGGTGTACACATACCGCCACATCACCCATAATCGTCTCGGGGCGGGTTGTTGCTACAATAAGAGCCTCGTCAGAACCGACTACTTTGTATCGTAGATAATAAAGTTTTGACTGCTCTTCAACATGTTGTACTTCTTCGTCGCTGAGGGCTGTTTGCGCTACAGGATCCCAGTTTACCATACGAATACCTTGGTAAATAAGTCCCTTGCGATAGAGATCCACAAAGACGTGTATAACACTCGCGCTGCGTGTATCATCCATCGTGAAAGCTGTCCGCTCCCAGTCGCACGAAGCTCCCAAGCGTTTCAGTTGTTCAAGGATAATACCACCATGTTTATGCGTCCATTCCCATGCGTGCTTAAGAAAGTCCTCGCGAGAAAGTGAGTGTTTGTCAATCCCTTCTTTGCGGAGTTTTTCTACAACTTTTGCTTCTGTTGCGATTGACGCGTGGTCTGTACCAGGAACCCAGCAAGCATTAAATCCCTGCATACGAGCTCGACGTACGAGTACGTCTTGAATCGTGTTGTTGAGCATGTGCCCCATATGGAGAATCCCCGTAACATTCGGGGGGGGGATGACAACGGTGTAGGGTTTGCGTCCATCAGGTTCAGAGTGGAAGAGCCTTTTCTCTAACCACCAAGTGTACCACTTCCGCTCTATCTCAGAGGGTTCGTAACGCGTAGAAAGCATCTTTTACTATTTATAATATTGTGGACTCTGCTGTTGAAAACAGTCTCAACAGATAGACCGTTGGGATAAAATTACTAATTCCGTTGTGCGCGTTTCCGCGCTGTCTCGTCTAGCTCTATCTTTCGTAGGCGCATCGCGTGCGGCGTAATCTCTACATATTCGTCATCGCGGATGTACTCTAGTGCTTCTTCTAGAGAGAAGTGTACTGCTGGCGCAAGGATAATTTTATCGTCACTTCCAGAAGCGCGCATATTCGTAAGCTTCTTCTCTTTGCAAACGTTGATTGTAATATCGTTACCGCGAGTGTTTTCGCCAACGATTTCGCCAGCATAAACCTCAATAGGAGGGTCTATGAAAAAAATACCGCGATCCTGTAGTTTGCCGATAGCGTAAGCTACTGCCGTGCCTGATTCTAGGGCAATGAGAGAACCGTTGTTGCGCGAAGGGATCTCGCCACGGTAAGGTTCGAAGCCTTTCAGGATGTGTGCCATGATTGCTTCTCCGTTTGTTGCGGTAAGCAGCTGGTTGCGCATGCCGATGAGTCCACGGGATGGAATTTCAAATTCGATATGTGTACGATCATCAACTTCTTGCATACTCATGATGGTAGCCTTGCGCGCAGATGCTAATTCAATGGCACTTCCCGCAAATTCTGTCGGAAGATCGATACGGAGTATTTCGATAGGTTCGCACTTTTTCCCATCTATTTCCTTGAGTACTACGCGGGGTTGCCCTACCTGTAACTCATAACCTTCCCGACGCATTGTCTCAATGAGGATTGAGAGATGTAGTATACCACGTCCATAGACTATGAATGAGTCTGCACTAGGACCAGGTTCTACCCGTAGTGCCAGATTCCATTCGAGTTCACGTTCTAGACGTTCGCGCAGGTGACGTGAGGTAACAAATTTGCCATCGCGCCCAAAAAAAGGAGAATTGTTAATGGTGAAAAGCATACTCATGGTAGGCTCATCCACCTTTATTACAGGTAAAGGTTCAGGGTGCTCTGCATCGCAAACTGTGCCTCCGATCTCGAAGCCTTCTAGCCCAACGAGTGCACAAATATCGCCCGCTTGCACAGATTCTACAGGACGTTTACTAAGTCCCTCAAAAGTGTATACCTCCTTTAAGGGCATTTTACGCAGTGAACCGTCACGCATTGAGAGAGCAACCGTCATCCCAGTGTGCAGCGTCCCGCGGCTTAGCTTGCCAACAGCTATGCGACCCACATATTTAGAATACTCAATAGAAGTGATGAGCATCTGTAATGAGCCATTCGAGATTTTTGGGGCAGGGATGTATTCTACAATAGCTTTTAAGAGTGGTTCAATATTCTCAGATGGCTGCGTGTAATCTGTAGACATCCAACCTTGTTTAGCACTCCCGTACAGGGTCGGGAAGTCCATCTGATTCTCGGTAGCTCCAAGACTGAACATGAGGTCAAAGACATCCTCTTGCACTTGCTCGGGTTTGCAATTGAGCTTGTCTACCTTGTTGATGACTACAATGGGCTTTAGTCCCAATTCTAGCGCTTTTTGTAGCACAAAGCGGGTTTGGGGCATTGTCCCTTCAAAAGCATCTACGACTAGCAGAACGCCATCTGCCATATTAAGGACGCGCTCAACCTCGCCTCCAAAATCGGCGTGCCCTGGAGTATCAATAATGTTGATTTTGCAGTCTCCATATACCATGGAGACATTTTTACTTAAGATTGTAATACCCCGCTCGCGTTCCAATTCATTGCTATCCATAACGAGCGCATCATCAGGCATTTTCTCACGTCCGAGCGCCTTTGTGTATGAGATGAGTTTGTCTACAAGTGTAGTTTTCCCATGATCTACGTGAGCGATAATTGCCACATTTCGAATCTCCATCCTCTCCCTCCAAATTTAGGGCATAAAGTTAGGAACTTTAAGAGTAAGCGGCGTAGCGAGCCATACTGATAAGACGAGGTATCAATAATCCTGTCTCATGTATCAAACAAGGGGGAGTTTCTTCCTTACTCTCTTATCCAGCTACTGAACATAGAAATCTATCCACTTACGTTCATACTTCTTAAAATTTTTCTTGTACCTTTGGCGCGGTGTAATTTGCGGGAATGTGTTAATGCATTCAAGCTTTCGTTTTTATTGTATATATCTTGTATATATTACGACATGAAAAAGACATTCAGCTACGTAGAACGACTTCTCGAAAACACAGCTACGACGATGGACTTCGCCTCGTACGAACTGAGTCGCGATCTATTTGATCAAGGGAAATATGTCGAAAGTATCCACGCCGTAATTGATTTTTTTAATCCAAACTTCCGGCTCAAGTACGACAATGATCTCAATCTGAAAACAGACGCCATTGCGCCTAAGAAAAAATCATTTTTCAGTTCCTTGTTTGGTTCTTCTAAGGTTGAGAGAAGCTATGGTCCAGGAAAACATTTCACAATTCCCCATGGATCTATAATTGTGAATATTCAGATTACAGATACCGAGCTGAATGTACATGCGCCTTTTCTGTCTGTTCCTGAAGATGGACGCCGAGTTCCTCTGCTTAGACGTGTGTGTGAGTTAAATCTCTCACAGCTCGATTTGGTGCACCTAGTTCTAGAAGGCAATGAGCTACACTTCAAGTTCTCATGCCCCCTCGAGTTGGCGCATCCGCACAAACTTCAGTACATGTTCCGTGAATTGTGTATTAACGGAGACAAGTACGATGATGAGTTTGTTACAAAGTTTGGTGCAAAACGTCTTTATACGCCCATTGTATCACAGTTCCCAGAAAAAGAAGTAAAACGCGTTGTGCAAGGAATACGCGACACATGTAAAGAAACAATAGCAGCCATTGAGGAGTTTGAAGAAGAACGCAAATTTGGAATTGCATGGCACTGTCTTGCTATTGGATTATTTAAGATAAGCTACTTTGCTCGTCCGCAGGGGATGCTCGATAATGATCTTGACGATGCCGTTCGCGACGCTTGGGACGATGATGGCGATACCCCCGTACAAGTACGAGACGGGAAGGAGTTCTTACAGCATCTGTTAGAGAAATCTGATGAAGAACTCGCTTCCTACATTTATAAAGTAGAAATAATGTGCTCACCGCGCAGAGCTTCTGATATAGGGAATTTACGTTCTAATCTTGCAGAGCCGTATGATGCTGCAGTAAAGGCGTTCTCCAGCGATTCTATGGAATGTTGTATACGAAGTCTACTCATGATATATCGCGTGTACTTCTACAATGATTTGCAATCGAATGTCGACAGTGTCTTTACACAAGCCTTGAAGCGTTCTGCTAACCAAGATTTTGACTCTGCTTCTAAAATCCTTATTGCAGCCCTCAAGCGTGTAATGGAACAAATGGCAGACTAGCGCGGATTTGTGTCGCAAAAAGAATAAGAGAAATATGGAAACGAATATAAATTTTGACTCGGTGGTAAAAGTGATCACCCACGACGGGAGTGGCTCGGGTTTCTTCTTCCGACGCCCTAACTACG
>CAUVMY010000097.1:0-5754 GCA_963552845.1 uncultured Bacteroidia bacterium | reverse complement strand
CGCGACGTTTCTTGAAAAATATGATCAGCAAGCGGAGCGGACGCATTATAAATATTGCCTCATTGTCGGGTTTGAAAGGACTACCAGGACAAGTAAATTACTCAGCAGCAAAAGCTGCATTGATTGGTGCAACAAAGGCTTTGGCACAGGAAGTAGCAAAACGCAAGATTACAGTAAATGCTGTAGCACCTGGTTTTATTGAGAGCGACATGACCAAAGATTTGCCCGTTAAAGAATTGGAAAAGATGATCCCCATGGGGCGCTTTGGTACTGCCGAAGAGGTTGCAAACCTTGTAACCTTCTTAGCTAGTCCTGCAGCAGCGTACATCACGGGGCAGGTAATTTCAATCAACGGCGGGTTATATTCTTAAACCAACGATAAAAGTCCTTCAAAGGAAAAAGTAGAGACAAGACGGTAATGAATAAGCGCGTTGTAATAACAGGAATTGGCATCTGGAGCTGTATTGGTAAGAATACAGAAGAGGTACTTGCAAGTTTGCGCGAAGGACGTAGTGGAATAGGGATTGAGGCACTACGCAAAGAGATGGGCTTTCAGAGTCCTCTAACGGGCATTGTGGAACGCCCACAACTCAAGGGGTTGCTCGACCGTCGTATGAGGGTGGGGTTGCCTGAGGAAGGTGAGTATGCTTATATGGCAAGTCGCGAGGCTTTTGCGGGCGCGGGTATCTCGGAAGAGTATCTCATTGCGAATGAATGCGGTTGCATTTTCGGCAATGACTCTACGGCAGGGGCTACAATTGCAGCTGCAAAGCTCATGGACGAAAAGAAGGATACGACTCTATTAGGTTCGGGGTGGATTTTCCAAGCCATGAACTCGACGGTGACCATGAACCTGAGCACCATCTTTCGTTTGCGAGGGGTCAACTTTACAGTAAGTGCAGCCTGTGCCAGTGGTAGCCATGCGATTGGGCTAGGCTACATGATGATAAAACAAGGACTGCAAGATTTGATACTCTGTGGAGGTGCACAAGAGGTGAATCCCTATAGCATGGGGACTTTTGACGCGCTTAGCGCCTTTTCTATGCGTGTAGACGAACCGACGCGAGCTTCACGACCGTTTGATAAGGATCGTGACGGACTTATCCCCAGTGGCGGTGCAGCAGCGCTTGTACTTGAAGAATACGAACACGCCATAGCACGCGGAGCAAATATCTTGTGTGAGGTTACAGGCTACGGTTTCTCGAGTAATGGTGGAGGCATTTCGCAACCAAGCGATGTAGGCTCGGGCATCGCTATGCAACGAGCCATGGTAGATGCTGCTATTGCTCCCGCTGATATTGATTACATCAATGCACACGCCACCTCAACGCCACAGGGCGACATGTTTGAAGCTATGGCGCTAGAGCGTCTCTTTGCTGGACAACAGACATGGATCTCTTCCACCAAAAGTATGACGGGACATGAGTGCTGGATGGCAGGCGCGAGTGAAATTGTATATTCTATCCTAATGCTACAGAACAACTTCGTAGCTCCGAATATCAACCTTGAAAACCCCGATGAATATTCAGAGAAACTACACATTGCAGCCAAACGCATAGATACAGAACTACGCACTATTCTCTCCAACTCGTTTGGGTTCGGCGGAACGAATAGTGCACTTATCATCAAGAAAATTTAACCGTTGGAGACAACTAGGCATTCTCTGCCAAAGGCTCTCAACACAAACAGGATAAGGGGAGAAAAATGAAACGAATTCTACTAGCTACAGTTTTACTTGCACTTGCCGTGACAGTGTACGGACAGAAAGTGATTGGGGGCAACCTCGAGGCTATTAAAGATGTACAGCAAATTCAAGTTTCTTTTGACTATAAAGATGCACTCATCCAAGGGATGATTTATGAAGACTTTATGGCAAAGGAACAAAGAGAGTTCTCTAATAGCGACTATTACGATTTTGACGAGGAGTGGCAAAAGAGTTTAGCAGCTGAACACATATCGCGCTTTGTAGCTGCCTACAACAAGGTGGCAGCAAAGAAGAACTTACCCATCTTGGTTTCGAAAGACGTACCTACAAAGTTGGTCGTAAAATTTGCAAGTTTGGAGAGAGATGGTGCCGCAGTAGCTGACTATCAATTTATGGATAGCGACGGTAAAAAGGTAGCTGTCGTGCGTTGGGCATCTCCCAAGGGAGGTATATTTGGTACATTCCTAAACCTACTGGGCGATGCGAGCGAAGAGAACGGCGAGAGTTTTGCGAAGTTCCTAAACAAGAATATCAATAAAGGTATCTTCTCATTTTAGATGAAATTATCGCCTGCAGTAGCGAAACGCTATACTAAAGAACAGCTGAGTGCCGTTGAAGCACAGCGTTTGGCTGAGTGTATTACATGGGGACCTGTCATCTTTGAAGTGGCACGTCTGCTCCGTAAGTTCAGAATCCTAGAATATCTCAACGAAAGTAAGGATGGACTGACGGTAACAGAACTCGTGGAAAAGACTGCGTGTTCCGAGTACGCTATAAACGTTTTAGTGGAAGGAGGGCTCTCAGCAGGAATCCTATTAGTAGATCCAGAAAGCGAACGTTACCGCCTCTCTAAAGCAGGATGGTTTTTGCTTGCCGACGAAAACAAGGCTGTTAATCTAGATTTTGTACACGATGTCAATTATCAAGGATTGTACTACCTCGAGGAAGCGCTTACAGAAGGACGTCCTGCGGGACTAGCAACCCTCGGAAATTGGAAAACTATCTATGAAGGCTTGTCGCATCTCGCGCCAACAGTACAGCAGAGTTGGCTCGCCTTTGATCACTATTATAGCGACAACTCCTTTGATAAAGCGCTTCCCATTGTCTTTGCAGAGCACCCGAAACATTTACTCGATATCGGTGGTAATACTGGGAAATTCGCCCTTCGTTGCGTAGAATACGACCCCGAAGTACGTGTTACGATCGCCGACCTTCCTGGGCAGCTCTCTATGATGAAGGAATTCGTTGCTGGTAAAGTAGGGGCAGAACGTATTGAGGGCTATGCTATCGATCAGCTGGATACGCAAGCAAAGCTCCCCAACAAGGCGTGGGACGTGATCTGGATGAGCCAGTTCCTTGTTTGTTTCTCCGAGGATGAAATCTACACAATCCTGTCGCGCGCTGCTGCCGTAATGTCGTCGCAAACGCGCCTATTCATCATGGATTTGTTCTGGAATTTGCAACGAAGTGAAACGGCGGCTCTCTGTCTTACAATGACGAGCGTCTATTTCACGGCATTGGCGAATGGGAATTCTAAGTTCTATCGGAGCGACGTTTTTGAGAAACAGATAGAACGTGCGGGGTTGAAGGTGATAAAGCTCCACGATCAGTTCGGTTTGGGGCACAATATTTTAGAAGTTGTAAAAGCGTAATTAGAAAATAGCAAGATAATTATGACGCGCGCGGAAATAGATGCTAAGGTAAAAGAGTTCCTCGTAGAGGATTTGGAAATCGATGAGGAGAAAATCCGCCCCGAGGGGAAACTGAAGGATGATATCGGGATAGATAGTCTCGATTTTGTGGACATCGTGGTAATCGTTGAAAACAAATTTGGGTTCAAAATAAAGCCCGAAGAAATGGCAGGCGTTACCACACTCAAGGAATTTTGCGACTACGTAGAACGTAAAGTTCGCGAACTCGGGAAGTAAATTAACCCCATTGGGTGCACAGATGTGGGCTGTTAGAATAGCTCCAAGGTTGTGTACCCAAAGTTTCTGTTCTACGAAACGATGCCAACACAGTGGCAAGGGCGTACTGATGGTACACCATGGATGCAACGAAATCTGATTGAATCGTTTCGTTACTTCCCGCTTTGGTGTTTTTACGCCTTGGTAGCCATTGTAGTACCTTTCTACCTGATCTTTGCAAAGGGTTACAAAGCGTCGTATCGATATTTTCGCCTGCATCACGGCTTTTCGCCCATCAAGTCTTTCTTTTACTGCTACTACCAGTATTTCCGCTTTGGGCAAATCATGGTAGATCGTTTTGCCTGCTATGCTGGTCTCTCATTTCGCTTCTCTACAGTCAATTTTGAAGAGTATACGAACCTTACACTACAACCTGACGCTTTTGTTATGTTGAGTGCACATGTCGGGAGTTATGAACTTGGCGGGTACTTTTTTGTAGCAGAGAAAAAAGCATTCAATAGGGTACTTTTTGGAGGCGAAACGGAGACGATCATGAAGAATCGCGAAGAACTATTTGAGCGTACCCACATTCGGATGATCCCAGTACGTGACGATCTCGGACATCTGTTCGAAATGAACGAGGCAATAGAAAAAGGCGAAATACTCAGTATGGCAGCCGATCGGTGTAACGGCTCTGATCGTACCGTTGAGGCAGATTTCTTTGGTGCTAAAGCACGCTTTCCATTAGGTCCGTTTGCTACAGTACTACAGCGCAATCTTCCTACACTCGCCGTCTTTGTACTCAAAGTGGGCTATACCAAGTACCGCGTATATGTAGAGCGCCTTGCCCTGCCTGCAACAGAATTGTCGCGTGCAGAACGCATAAACTCGCTAGCACAGTCGTATGCCGAGGCATTAGAAAAGGTTTTACACAAACGTCCCGAGCAGTGGTTTAATTTCTTCGACGTATGGCAATAGAACATCCGACAATAGATTTTAGCGCGATTGATATCAGAATCCTGTTACCACAGCAGCCCCCTTTTGTGATGGTGGGCAACATTCTCTCGTGCGATGCAACAACAACCCGCTGTAGTTATACTGTGCCTCCCGACAATATTTTTTGCGAAGGAGGCGTATTCACAGCCCCTGGACTCATAGAGCACGTTGCACAGACAGCGGCAGCACGTTTGGGGTTCATCAATTTGTATGTGAACAAAGGCGGTAAGGTGCAGATTGGTTACATCGGAGCAATAAAAGATTTTGAGATTGTTCGCCTCCCCCGCGTAGGCGAGACTATCGAAACCGAGGTACAGGTAGAACAAGAAGTGATGGGGATGACACTCGTTTCAGCACGTGTTATGATTGGCAACGAACTTATTGCTACAACAAGCATGAAAATTGCGCTAGCTCCTGCTGGTACAGAACCTAAAGTGTGAAAGCTATGGAACTTAAAACCTCTCACACCTTTGCAGTACGTTTTAGCGAAGTGGATTCTATGCGTGTTGTGTGGCACGGCTCTTACCCCCTCTACTTTGAGGACGCTCGCGAAGCATTTGGTAAAGAGTTTGCGCTGGAGTATATGCGAATTGCAGACAATGGCTTTTTTGCACCACTCGTGGAACTCAATATTAAGTACTTACGCCCACTGGTATACAGTAAACAATATCGGGTCGACATCGTGTTTCGTCCTACAGAAGCGGCAAAAATTGTTTTTGATTACGAGATTTACGACCCCGAAACAGGTTTACTACATACCACTGCACATAGCGTACAAGTGTTTATGGATATGCAGTACCAACTACTCTGGTACAAGCCTGATTTTTATGTCGAATGGGAGACTAGGCATGCTCAGCGAAACGCTGTTCTCTAAAGTATCAGCCTGCTAATCTCCTAAGAATGTTGTTTTTACTCTGACCATGATCCGCTGTATTGCCGATAATATTTCTACCTCACTGGGTTGGACTACTGCTGAGAATCTTGCGGCTGTACGCGCGGGGCAGTCGGTCATACAGCTTCATACACAGCGTTGGGATGTACCCACACCCTTTTGTGCCTCCCTATTCCCCGAAGGAAGCATTGCACAACATTTTCAGTCCCTCGCAAACGACAATGGCAAGCATTACACGCGTTTTGAACAGCTGG
>CAUVMY010000096.1:0-5759 GCA_963552845.1 uncultured Bacteroidia bacterium | reverse complement strand
ATTTTTATACCTTGAAAAAAAAGAGGGTGTGGGCACATAGTGTCCCACACCCTTTGACTCTCCTATTGTTTCACAAAACGGAGCGTATTAACAACCCCTCCACGTTGGACACGGAGAATATAAACACCTTCATTGAGCGTACGGACGTCTAACACTGTATGGTTAGATGCCGTGCTCTCTAGGCAAACAACACCCAGAGCAGAGAATACCGTCAATTTATCGCCTTCCTGCACATTCCCTAATGCAAGATGATCACTTGCAGGGTTCGGTTGCAACGTAATACCTAAGTCCTGTACGTCTGCAATACCCGTTCCCTTCTCAAAGGTCGCAACGAAGGTATGCTTAGGCTTCAGTACAATATGTACTTCACTATCCGAATCCACTTCCAGAGTCGTATTATTACTCTCGTCTATTAGCTTGACTAAACGCCAACCGTATTTGGGTACTACTCGTAAGAAGATGGCACTACCCACTATAAACCTATCGGGATTTTGTTCGGGGGTCACCTCCTTGCTATCAGTCGTAATAAACTTTATATAGCCCCCTTCCGCAGGTTCCATACGCATGGTTATCTCCGACTTCGGAGCATAGTTTACCACGAGCTCTTGCTTTTCTCCCAGCTCAATACCAAATACACCGTTGACCACCGTCATCGCGACTCCATTGCGTGTAGCGGAAGCAAAAGCGAAACCCTCCTTCGGCATACAAACACCACGCACTTGGTCTCCCTCGTAGAACTTGCTAGTAGCCAAATCAAGTGACTTGCCGTCTGGCGTAGAGAGCTCAACAGTTCCCCCCTCTGACGGATTGACTACAATTGAGAGCGACGCAGGTCTTAAGAACTCTTCCTTAACAACAACCGCTGTATAAACAACGTCCTGCGAGACCTCCGTTGCGGCTAATTTCGCTCCTCGGCTTTCATCGGGCAACCAATAACGGAATGAGTAACCTGGCATCGCAACAACCTCAACAGGTTCGGTTGATGTACCTACGGGTATCCACTGTTCGGTCACTTCTTGCCCATTTAGCATGAACTTCGCACCTTCGGGTATCGTTGCACGGTAGGAGACGTGAACCAGATTTTTGCGCATGCACAACGCCGTTAGTGTAAGATTTTCGGTAGCAGGCTGCTCGGGACGCGTAGGCGTTAGTACGCCATCACTCCATTTCCAGAATTTGTAGTCCTGAGCAGGAATAGCCGTCACTTGCGGAGGTAACTGACCATACCGACAATCCTTAGAAACATAGTAACCGTCTTCTACAGGCAAAGTAATCTTCTTTCCTCCCTCGGTCTTAACAAATACTGCCGAGTTCACTGGGTCAGAATTGTACTTCAACGTTACACTCGGTAGCTTGTTCTCATAGTATATCGCCACGTTATCTACCAAGAGCCAGTAGCTCCATTTCGCTTCGTATACGATACGGAACTGTACGTACTTTTTGCCAGCCAGTTCGGCAGGCTTTAATGCTGCCTGTATATTCAAGTTCGAGTTCCACGCATAAAGTCGTCCTTTTTCCAAATCTTTCCAACCGTCGCCGCACTCATACTGTACCTTCGCCGCCGATGTTGGGGGTTCAAAATCGCGGTAGTAGGATGTACAAGTAAAGAGCAAGTTGTTTTGGGTATCGTGCGTCTTAAGCTCAAAACGTGGCGTATAAAGCACTGCCTCGAAATCTGCCTTCAGATCCTTGTCAGCATCAATTATGAAGAAATAGCCGTCGAGCTTATCGTGCAACCACGTAGGATGATTGGTAAGCTTCCATGCAAGCGCCTTACCACTTTGCGAACGCGACCTAGAGGTAGTCGCCCATCCTTCTGGGAATGTCCCTGACTCAAAGTTATTGGAATAGGGCAACTGCATTTGAGTACGGAAAATCGCATAGAGCGTCTTGTTCTCACGCACAGAGCTCTCAGTACGTGTAGGCGATGCAACACCATCGCTCCAGAGTAGGAAGAAGTATCCCTCTTTGGGTTTTGCTGTTACACTAGTGGTGCTTCCTTCAAAGGCTACTTCTTGTTTTGTAGTCCCCTCAATTGTTCCGTTCCCGTCTGCCACAAATTCGACCGTATAGGTATTGCGTTCAAACGTAGCGGTAATCGTCTTGTTTGCCTCACCAAAAATATCGGTACGGGGGTTCTCGGTACTTCCATCATCCCACTTAGTGAAGTGGTAACCCGCATCCGCTTGAGCAAAGACTGGCAAGCCTGTATCGCCTTTTGCCAGTACCTGCGTCGTCTTTCCAAAGAGCGCCCCACCAGCACTTGCCTTGTACTCGTATGTTACGGCAGAAGCAACCATAGAAATGGCTTCTGTTTTATCCGCCTCTTGCACTTCTACAC
This sequence comes from uncultured Bacteroidia bacterium, assembly GCA_963552845.1. Lineage (GTDB taxonomy): Bacteria > Bacteroidota > Bacteroidia > Bacteroidales > CAJPTX01 > Bacteroides_D. The sequence continues at coordinate 3,418 of CAUVMY010000096.1, read as the reverse complement.
TACCTTTTACAGGAATGAAACCATCTTTGGTTACTTGGTAGCTGTATGCTGCATTCTTGAGCACAGGCACTGTAACTTTCCCTTCAGCATCGGTCATATACGTCCTGTCAGCCACGGCAACCTTTGCTCCCACTACTGGAGTTCCACCGCTAGTAACTGTAAAGGTAAGCGCATAGCTATCGCCTTGCGTCACTTTTAGTGTAGCACCAACAGGTTTCACAGTGTAGTTACCTACCGTATATTCGGCATTAGCAGCTGCAATCTCGTACTCTCCCACAAGTAGCTCTTGTGTGAAAACAAGCTGACGCTTTGTCGCATCGTACGTACCTATTACAACCCCCGCCTTCTTAAAGACGTAATCGCCGTGTAGCAATGGATGCGGTAACGACTGCTGGTGCTCAGAAGCCACTAACCCTTCATAAGCGTACGTGAACTGTAATGGAGCACCATAGACAACCTCAGTCGTAGTCGGTTTTACTTGTATCTTTTTCGGAGTAACCTTAATCTTTTTCGTTAGGACATTCGATTTTAGGTAACTCTTCCCCTCGGCTTGATATACAGAAATGTTTGCTTCACCGACACCTGCAAAATATAACTTCTTGTTCAGCACAGTAGCTACACTAGGCGCATCGGAAGCCCCAAGAATCGGATTTAGCGATTCTGTATTCGACGTAACGGCAATAGCCACAGGCGCATCACCAAAACTATATTCACCACTAGGTTCAGTCCATTGCACCGTCTGCTGTTGCTCCAGACGCAGCGTATACTTCTGTTCCGTACGTCCGTTCGCAGCCTTTACAATAAGCAGACGCGCTGCACTCAAATCGACCTCGTCGCCCGAATTCAACTCAGCGTCTCTACCCAAAAGGTGTACTACTGCATCTGCTGAGGCTACGAATGAGAACTTCGCCTTCTGAACATCCAAAGTACCGTCAGTACTATTGAGAACAAAGACAATATCGCTTCCTGTTATAGTAGCTGTAAGCGTATTGGTTAACGTAGTATTGAGCGTTTTATCGAGAGTAGCACTTAAAATCTTAGTCTCCGCACTCTTCTCTTTCACGCCCGTAAAGCTTACTTCCTGTTCGTAAGTCTTGCCAAAGATCTCTACAGAGGCTTTAATTTTTACCTCCTTGTTTCCCGAGAAGTCAAACTCTGTACTCTCTGTAATGAGCGCACCGTTGTAGGTCAACTTTGTGTTATTCCACGCCGTTTCTAGAGCTACCTTCTTTATATGTTCAAGATCTGCAACTGCCAAGAAAGTGAGTTTATATTTACCATTCGCAACTTTTTCGGCACGCACCTGATCCTTAAAGAGGATCTCACCCAGCATAGCCTTACGCGGATCTACCCATACAGAGTCGGGCATTGCAAGACGATTGTCATGCGACTCCAAATAAGCCATATCATAATGCGGTGCTTGTGCTTCGGTTGCCGCATTACCAAGCCCTTCGTCAAAGGAATACTCTGCTATGAGGTTGGCACGTTCATCTGCTGTTCCAGTGCTCGTATGCTTGTACATAAATTTCTTGATGCGCTCAGCCGTAAGCTGCGTACTCCAAATACGGAACTCATCAATCATCCCATCAAAACCATTCAGCAGCGTAAACCCTAGATTGAGTGACGGAGCATCCTTTTGGTCTGTCAATACTTCTACCTCCTCACCGTTGATGAAGATTTTCACATCGCAAGCCCCAGAACCAAAAGCAGCAGCTCGCTTAATGTTGTAGATAGAGACTGCCACGTGCGTCCATTGCTTAGGCTTAATCAGATCCGCCTTCTCATTCTTTGTAAAGGCAACAGCACGTGTACCTAAGAAGACCATAATACCATTGTCTCGAACGGCAGTAGCACGACTCTGGTAGGTTGTCGAGATTTCAAAGCCTCCACCTTGCAATATCGGTCCGTAGTGCGGACGCGAAGGATTGATCCAGAACTCTACGGTAAATGCTGGGAGGTTGGCAGGGTCGTTGGAAGCAGGCATTGCATTCCACAAACGCTGCGCAGACTGGTCTACTGTAATCTTGTCGACCAATTTATCGCGTCCTTTGACAAAGGACTGTGAGCGCAGACACCACGGTTCAAGCACCTGCCCAGGCGCGAAACTCTTCAGTTTAAAGAGTTCAATCTCCATTGTGTTGTTCTCTGGCTTACCACCTACTTTTTCCTTTATCTCAGCCTTAATCGTGTGACGACCGTGTGCCAAGAGATCTGCTGTAGTCTTCAACTGCGTTTTGTATGTTCCACTCCACGCCGTGAGTTTTGCCGAGGTTGGTACTTCAACTTCCTCTGTTACGGGTGTTTTACCATCAACTGTTATAGTTACATCGAACTTCCCTGCAAATTCCTTGGGCGAACCATTCTTTATCTCTATCCAAAGAGGCTCTTTATCTGTAAAGTCTTTGCTTACTTTCGGACTAGAACCCGTACTCGGATCTTTCGTTCCGATGAAGGTTAGCAACAGATCGCCTGCAAAAGGATCTGCCCCATCAACCACATTAAGGATATAGTCACGCACTTGCGTTTCGTTGTCAAGAGTTGTTGCATAGAGATTTTTCACCTCCTCACCATCTCGCGAGTTGTACATCGCACGCAAACGATACTTACCCGCGGGGCGTTTTGAGACATCTACATCAAAGTAAAGCACCAACGAGTTGGGTTGTATCTTATTCTCAGTGTAATCTACCTCCACCTCATCGTCGCCAAATACCCCATCGTCGTTCCAGTCCACCCAAACTCTGAGATACATCTCGTCCTCATGTTCCAGCTGACCAAAACCCGTGCGAGCCTTGCCATCAGCCTTATACACTGTAAGCGGCTCTTTACGGAAATCAACATGGTGCTCCTCTTGATCTCCCGTTACAGGCTTCCACTGTGGGAATTTATAGCGGTCGCAGAGCAACCATGTAGTAATGAGGTTGTCCGACACATCGCCATCAAACCCCAGCAGGCGCACCTTAACCTGACGTGCGGTACGTATGGGTATATTCTCTATTTTTTTGTCCAGTAGCTGTGGGTTGCTCAAACCTGCGGGGATGCTTGCAATTTCCTGTACAAGTTCAAAACGCCCATTCCCTTCCACACGAATTCCCGCATTCCTAGCAACGCGTCGCGTGTTGTTTCGGATTTGTACTGTTACGGGCACATCGACTTTCTCTGCATCTGCCTTATCATTTTCGGCAATTGCACTTACAAGCGTTAAGGGATTGGTTACGGGCACTAAATCTACCTCAGCCTCCCAACCTTCGTCTGTTTTTTCAAAATTATCCGACTCGAAGTGAATGCGTAGCGAACCATCCGTAGAGCCTGAAACATAGACATACGGCTCTTGTGCCAACTTCTCAGTAAGATCGTCATCCAGCTGGTCAGAGGGCATGCCTGTATCTTCATCCCACACATTCAGATCCGTATATATAGA
>CAUVMY010000095.1:0-5761 GCA_963552845.1 uncultured Bacteroidia bacterium | reverse complement strand
GCTGTATCGCCCCCTTGAAGAACGCCGAGAGCATCTGTAATAGTCATCTTGGTAATTGCCTCCTTAAATACTGGTGCAGCCTTTCCTGCGGCAGCCTCAGCAGCACGGTTAAGTGTTACCACAAAGTTATCGGTTACAGACTGCAAACCGCTACTTAATTTATCACCCAAAGGGGAAATTCTCTTACTCACATCAATTAGTTGTTGTACTGGTTTCAAATCGTCAGGCAATGCAAGTGCAATAAGTTTATTACCCAAAAATCCATTAAGCTTACTTCCAAGTTTTGAGGCATCTTCCGCAGCAATATCCAATGCCTTTTTCAAACCTGCTACAATGTCTTCATTACTCAGTTTCAAACTATTGAGAAAATTGTTCACGCTATTTTTCTCACAGCTCGTCTGAACTAGTGACAGTGGAATTAGCATGAAAAATACACTTAGTATCACAATACTCTTCTTCATTTCTATGGCGTTCTTGTGGTTAAGAACCAATATGAACTTATTTTAAATGGAATTTATCCCTGAAAACATTCCTCTTCTTGCTTCGCGCTTTATACAAGCCAAAGTATTCCACTCCTCTTGTAAATACGAAAAAGATAGGGGGAAGGGTTACATTAATTGCTGTCCGACAAATTGCCACATACGCTCAAAAAGATGCAGCGTAGCTCCATCGCCGTAAATACTGTGATTGCGGTCTGGGTAAAATTGCATCTCGAACTGTTTTTGGGCTCTGACAAATTTTTCGACAAGCAACAGGGAATGCTGAATATGTACATTATCGTCGTAAGTACCGTGCATAACCAATAAACCGCCTTGCAATTTATCGGCAAGATGCAGAGGTGCATGCTCGTCATACCCTTTGGCGTTACTATTCGGCAGTCCCATAAAACGCTCAGTATAGATAGAATCATAAAATCTCCAGCTGGTAACGGGAGCAACAGCTACGCACATACGAAAGCGCTCTCCGCCTTTCAGTTTGCATAATAGCGACATGTAACCTCCGAAACTCCACCCCCAGATCCCGATCCGTTTTGCATCCACAAAAGAGAGACGTGCCAAATAATCTGCAGCGAATAACTGATCCTGCGATTCGAGATTTCCTAATTGACCATAAGTACACTTTCTAAAAGCCACACCTCGTCCCCCCGTTCCCCTTCCATCCACACAAACTACCAGACAGCCTTTGCTGGCTAAGAATTCATCCCAACCTAATCGCCATCTGTCGAGCACAGTCTGAGAATTCGGACCAGAATATTGATACATCATGACGGGGTATACCATCATACTGTCAAACCCAACAGGCAGAACCATGTATCCGTTTAATGAAACCCCGTCAGGTGTCTTGAAAGTGAAGAATTTCTTTTCTGGAAGTTGATACCCTTTAAGTTTTTCGCTTAAGGCTTTATTGTCTTCTAGTACTCGCACTGGTTCTCCATCAATCGAATGCAGAGTAATTTGTGGCACTGTATGTACGCTACTAAACGTTTGGATGTAGTAGGTCATGGTGCTATTGAACCACACGGTAACAGTACCTTCACCTACCGACATTTTTTTGTTGTCAGAGCCATCCGTCTTCATGCTAAAAAGTGCGGTACGTAGAGGCGAATCGTCGTAGGCGCGATAGTAAATCCGTTTTGTTTTTGGGGAGTAACCATAAACCTCAATAACCTCGTTCTCGCCTCTTGTTAGAGGCTTTGGCGCTGTATCTCCGTCCCAACTACACAAGTATAATTGTCGGAAACCAGAGCGCTCGCTAGGGAGTATAAACATCTGTCCCCCGTCAAGAAAGGTGATATAACTATCGGTTGGTTCTTCGATATAGCAGGCATCGTTTTCCTCAAATACAAGCCGCGATGCGCCTGTTTGAAGATTGGCTTCTAGGAATTCGATATGATTCTGTAGACGATTCTCGCGCAAATAGCACAAAGCCCCACTAGGCGACCAAAGCACGCGAGGAATGTACTGATCTGTTTCCTTCCCCACGTCAATTTGCAAACACTGGTTATTTGCCATCGTATAAACATGCAACGTTACAACCGAGTTCGCTTCTCCTGCCTTCGGATATTTGTAGCTATAGACCTTGGGGTATAAGGTCGTATCATAGTACATCATACTATACTCGGGAACGTTGGTCTCGTCGAAGCGGAGAAAAGCAAGTCGCTTAGAGTCTGGAGACCACCAAAGTGCACGACTGAGAGCAAATTCCTCCTCGTAGACCCAATCAGCGGCTCCGTTGATGACCTTATTGCGAACCCCATCTGTTGTCAGCTGCTTTTCAGCGCCTGTTGCAACGTCAACGCAAAAAATATTATTGTCTCGGACAAAAGCCACCTTCGATCCATCTGGCGAGAAGGTAGCCAGACGCTGTTTTCCACCTACTGAGAGTTGTTGGAATTTCCCCTGTTTCAGATCATAGATCCAGAAGTCAGCTACGGCACTCCGCCTATAAATTGTTTCACGCTTTGTTTCGAGCAATACATAACGCTCGTCGGCACTATACGAGTAGGCTTCTACTTTGCCAATTTCCTTTGGCAAATCGTTGAATTTCAACGCAACTCCTACCTCTTTTCCAGTTGCAAAACTGGAAATAATAATTCCGCGCTTAGTGTCTAGCGTTGTATAATGCTTCCCATTGCGGAGTGCGTAGGGATAGGCAACATTTTCAGGGGTGAACTCCTGTTTATCACCATAGAGCTCTTCTAAAGTGAGTTCGTGCAACTGTGCGTGCGTCAAAAGCGTCATGATGCACAAGAAAACAGTAAAGTATAGACGTAGCATTTCTCTCAGCACTGAGTAGTGGAGCTGGCGGGAATCGAACCCGCGTCCAAACAAGGAACACTGCTGCTTTCTACATGCTTAGCCTCTGCTTAGTTGTTGAAGTGGCAACGGACAGAGACACCCAATACCACCCCTAGTTCCTAAATTTTCGGAAAGCAGTCGGAACGCCCGCTCTCCTATTCCTGTATTTCCTGTGCCCCGAACCAGAACGCAACAGGACTAGTGCTTTCTGTGGGACATCTCGTCCGTGCAACTTCTGTGCGCGGATTAAGCAAATTAGACAAAGCTAATTACGCAGCGAGAGCAAAAGAATTTTCGCCATTTAATTAGTTCGCACATTTTCTTTAACGAGCACTACGTACAACGCTCGGCATGCTTACACCACCATTCTACCTGCTGTCAAAACCAAAGTCAGCCCCCAGTATTAATATTCACACCAATCAACTTAAGAGAAACGCTTTGTCGTTTGAATTGTTACATGGCACAATTTACATGCCAAGATACCGACAACGCATTTCAAAGTAGGGGTGATTTTGAATTTAGCTCAAACAGACGGATACGCCTTCTGTAACGAAAATAAAGCAATAGACGGGACGTTTTACCGCGGAAAGGACACAGAGAATGAAAGAAACAGAGAGCACAGAACAACATAAACGCACGCTAGATCTGGAGGATTTTAACCCAGAACGTCTTGCAAAGATGCAACATAGTAGCGTACTTGTGGTAGGCGCGGGGGGACTCGGTTCGGCAGTTTTACCCATACTTGCCGCACAGGAGCTGCATTCTATACACATTATAGATTACGATACAGTGGATTTGAGCAACCTACCACGCCAATTGCTATACACATCACAAGAACTCGGGCAAGACAAAGCAACACTTGCAGCACAACGTCTAAAACAACTTAATCGGCACGGCGAAACGCATTTTACCTCGCGACGCGTGGACAGTGCATGGCTAGCAGCTTACAATATGCCTCTAGACTTAGTGATCGACTGCACAGACAATTTCGCGACTCGTTTGCTCCTCGATCAGTTTTGTACCGACCGATCGATTGCACTCGTATGGGGGGCTGTAGAAGGCTATACAGGGCAACTGGCGTTATTCCATGGCAAGACAGGCTGTAGCTTGAAGGATGTGTTTAACGACATCCCGCAAGAGCGCCCTCTTAATCGAGGGATATTTCCGCCACTTGTACAACAAATTGGGAGTATGATGGCAGGGGTAGCACTCCGTTGGTTGGCTTTTGGCGAGAGCGAACTGGATGGCAAGTTCCTACAACTTGATGCGCGTACATTTACGACACAGATTTTTACGCTATAGAGGCGCGTCTCTCTCCCTTATTCCTAAAGGGGGGAATGTCAACAAAGACGCGTCAAAGTGCTTTGCCATGAAAGCAAGTAAGCGACACTTACTAGGCTACCTTTTGAGACAATTACAATATTATGCGAGGCGACGTGTGTAAAATGGTTTATTTTAGTCGCATGAAAAGGGTATCGAGGCGTGTTAAGATGTCCTAGGGAAGAATGCGTGAAAAAGGGAAAATATTGTTGATTACTTACTATTGGCCTCCGAGTGGTGGTCCAGGGGTACAGCGTTGGTTGAAACTCGTAAAATATTTAACAAGGCTGGGATGGCAGATTACCGTCTACACGCCTTCAAACCCTGAAAGCGGCGAACACGACGAATCATTGCTAGCCGATGTACCTAATATGGTTCGCGTTCTTAAACATCGAATTTTTGAACCTTTGGCGCTCTACCATCGTTTGATGGGCAAAAGAAAAGGGGTAGGCGTAGGTCTTCTAAGCAAGGAAGGAGGCAAAAAAGGCATTCTTCACCGCCTGATGCTATGGGTGCGCGCCAATCTTTTTGTGCCCGATGCCCGTTGCTGTTGGGTGCGCCCTTCTGTTCATTTTTTGCGCCGATTTCTACACGATGCGCCACACGACGTGGTCGTTACCACGGGACCACCACACTCTATGCACCTTATAGGCTTGGGCTTGAAGCGTGCCACAGGCATTGCTTGGGTTGCAGATTTTCGCGACCCATGGGTAAATATAGACTATCACCAACACCTACCACTCAGCACAAGAACCCGAGCAAGACATATAGTTCTCGAACGCAAAGTAGTAGAGCACGCCGATGCCGTGAGCATTGTGGCTGAGGGGATGAAAGACGATTTTGCCGCATACCACATACAACGGCTTGTTACCATCTTCAACGGTTTTGATGCAGAAGATTTTGCAACCAATGTTCCCACAGAAACCTCACCGCTATTTCGTTTGGTTTATGCAGGTTCTATGAACGCCGACCGCAATCCCAACATTCTCTGGCAGGTGCTACGCGAGATGAAACTTGCTGGACAGATTGCGCCCGATGCCTTTCGCGTAGAACTGGTGGGAGTATGCGATGCGAGTGTTGCAACATCAATACGCGAACAGGGACTGGAAGATATTGTACTACAACACAAAAGCATTGCACACAACGAAGTGGCACAGCTACTTTGTGGCGCATCGATGCTCCTACTGTGTGTAAACCGAGCACCAACGAGCAAAGCCATACTCACAGGAAAACTGTTCGAGTATTTAGCTAGCGGACGCCCCATTCTTGCGATAGCTCCGAAGGAGGGGGAAGCGGCACAGCTTCTCGCGCGTACGCAATGCGGTCGTGCCTTTGATACAAACGATGCTAAAGAGCTCAAGGAATACTTGTTAGAAAGCCTTTTACTGCACAAAGAAAGACGACTACAGGTAGTGCCAAGCAACGAATTAGCGCTCTATAGCCGCGAGCACCAAGCCGAGCAGTTTTCGCAATTGTTTGAGAAAATAACAACAATCAATTGTTGAGGCAGGTGAGAGGCATAACATTCTTAGGTGCGTGGCACGCCTTTCAAGGTAAAATCCCCCATCTCGTCGTTTTTCTTATGACAATGGGCGTTTAAATTTTAAAAAATGAATGGGGCAAAAGCATGTTGGATATCCCCC
>CAUVMY010000094.1:0-5799 GCA_963552845.1 uncultured Bacteroidia bacterium | reverse complement strand
CTCAACATTCGCGATACGCAGGAAGTAAACCTAGACTGGGGCGGAAAGCTAATATTCTATAATTGTATTGTGGGTGGTGCTATTGATGCCCGTTTCTTACCTGCTATCATGAAGGGGATTATGGAGAAAATGGAACAAGGTCCTCTTACAGGTTCGTATGCGCGAGACATTCGCGTGGCTGTGTATGATGGTAAGATGCACCCTGTAGATTCCAACGAAATATCCTTTAAACTTGCGGGACGCAATGCCTTCCGTGCTGCTTTTAAGGAAGCAGGTCCGAAGATCATGGAACCTATTTATGACCTCGAAGTATTAGTACCTTCAGACTATATGGGCGATGTGATGAGTGACCTTCAGAACCGTCGCGCTGTGATTATGGGCATGGATTCTGACAAGGGGTTTGAACGAATCCAAGCACGTGTACCGCTTGCCGAGGTAGGACGTTACTCTACGGCACTATCGTCTCTAACAGGAGGACGCGCCACCTATATGATGAAATTCTCGGGCTACGAACAAGTACCCGCCGACGTGCAAGAAAAACTCCTAAAGGCGTACCAAGATACCGAGGAAGAGTAAACCTCGGCTTACGGTTTACCTTTCTGAAATGTTGTAATATTGTGGGGACGTTGTACATGGTGCAGCGTCCCTTTTTCGTAGCAAAAACATAAACATGGCAGTGCAAGACGAATTCGTACCGAGTGGTGAGGCTGGAAAAAGTTTTTACCCCATAGAACGGAAGCTGGTGATAGCCGTTACCTCGAGTGCACTTTTCGATATGACCGAATCCAACCGCGTTTTTGTCGAGGAGGGGCGCGAGAAGTATCAGGAGTACCAATTGAGTCATATTGACGAGATTTTCAAACCAGGTGTGGCCTTCCCTTTTATAAGCCGACTGCTTGCCCTAAATGCGCATGTAAATGGCAAAAAAAGGAGCGTGGATGTACCCGAGCACGATCGTTTTATAGAAGTTGTTTTGTTCTCGCGCAATAGTCCTGCCACGGGGATGCGAGCCTTTCGCTCCATTCAACATTACGAATTGGATATAAGCCGCGCCTGTTTTTCGTCGGGAAGCACCAACTTTCAGTACCTCGATGCTTTCAATTCGTTACTCTATCTCTCTACCAACGAAGACGATGTAAAATCTGCCATGGCGGCTGGTTACACGGCAGGACTGGTGCGTCCGCAGTCGGATTATATAGACAAGGATGAGGAGGACTTTGAACTCCGTATAGCATTTGACTTTGATGGCGTAATTGCCGATTTGTCTGCCGAGCGTGTAACGCAAGAAAAAGGGATTGAGAGTTTTGCCAATCACGAAGTGCAGAATGCACAAATCCCGCTAGGCGAGGGACCCTTGAAGCGGTTTTTAGTGCAAATATCGAGGTTACAACAGTTGGAGCGGGAAAAATACGAACACCGAAAGCGCAAAGGGAAGGGAGATCGTCGCTCTATTCGGACGGCTGTAATAACGGCTCGCAACGCGCCAGCCCATGAGCGTGTAATTACCACGCTCTCTGCTTTTGGAATTGAGGTTGACGAGGTTTTCTTTCTAGGAGGCATTGACAAAGCACGCGTCTTGAAAGTATTCCGTCCGCATCTCTTTTTCGATGACAAACTCGATAATTTGCGCCATCTAGAAGGTATACCCTCTGTGCTCATTATGATGCAGTAAAGAATGTCACTATTTTCATACATCTTTGCAAGGTTTCAATAATATCGTGTCGTGTCAAACGTTTGGAATAGTAATTCCCCTCTGTAACACGCACAACGTGATCTGAACATATTTTCGTATCGAGCAAACAAGTGTGAAAGCAAATTTATGAACAGTTAGCCCTTAGCTCCTCATAAGCTTTCGGTGGTTTGTAATTATTTACGTATATTTGTGCATCGAAAGAATGTAGGGGGTGATAAACACTTATCAAAAATGCCCAGTCTTCTAGAAAAAGATTTAAGTCGAGGGGAGGAGGTTGTAGATGTGTTGGGCGAGTTGCGCTATTGTGGCGTGATAGATCATCAGACTTTTGTGAATTTCGTTCAGATGAGCCTGACCGATAATGCTCACTTCCAAGCTCTTCTCGACTGCTATCAGGTTTATTCCCGCACTTTTCATATCACTGTAGAACTCATGCAAAACGTGAACCGGCATGGTGCGCGATGGGGGACAGAGAAGATCATTCACGAACCACGACTTGGTACAGAGAGCATGAACCCCTATCCTTGTTGGATCTCTTACCATCTCTTAGTTACCGAGGAAGAAGTAATAATCCGTTGTACAAATTTTGTGGTAGGAAGTATGCGTAAGAAGCTTGAAGCGAAACTAGGGAATAGTAATTGCCGTACGCAAGAGGAAAAACGCCTTCTATACATGACGCAGCTCTCTACAGGAACATTGAGCGAACGAGGTGGTGCTGGTTTAGGCTTGATTGATGTCGCACGAAAAAGTTCTGATTTCAGTTGGTGGTTTACCCCATATAGTGAAGACCGATTGTTGTTTACCGTAGAATCTCGCTTAAACCGAAAAGAACTAAAGCGACGGCAAGAAGAGTTCCGTACACGGTTGAAAGCGGGACGGACTGATGAATAAGAGAGTAGAGTCTTGGTCAGGAAAAAGAAGTTGGAGATGAGAAATTATTTATTCGTCTTTTTAATATTTATCCCTTCGATGCTATGCGCACAACTGGATCGTGAGAGTATCGAACGGCAGCGTATGGCGACCAATAATATTGAGCAGTGCACGCAGTACACGCATAAGTACACGAAAGATAAACCCGCTCCTAAAGGGTACATCACGAGCGTCACAACGTACAACCGTAACGGAAACCCGTTGCTCATAGTTAATTACAGAGCTAACGGCGAAGAGTCCTCTCGTCTTTATTATAAGTACAACGATCTTGGGCAACGCATCGAATACAGAAAGGAAGAACCCATTGACAAAAAAGGGAAGATGAAAATCTCCTTCAAGCAGGTTTTTACGTACGATGTGAAGGGATACAAGAAAACAGAAACTGGGTTTGATGGTTCCGCCAATTATCGTGTAGTCTACAATTACTTGCCAAACGGCAAATTATCAGACATTACTCGCTTTAATGCGGATAATTCCGTGGCGGAGCGTTGGATATATTCTTACAACGGCAATAAATTGCAGATACGTGTTACTCCTAAGTCTGGTATCGCATATACAATTGAGAAAGAGTATGATAACAACGGAAACCTTATCAAAGATGTACAACTCGGGACGGATGGAAAAGAAATGCGCAAGTTGGTATATACTTATGATTCGCAAAACCGTATAGAGACCGAGACCGAAAGCTATGCTGGCGAGTTCCGACACGTTCTCAAGTACATATTCAATACTAAAGGGCAATTGGTTCGTATTTTGAAAAAGGAAGGTTCCGTAGGTAAGGAGTTGGTTAGCAACGACTATTCTTACGATAACGAAGGGAACTTGGTAACAGAGCAGTGGAACGACGGTGATCCTGATACTTTTTCCAAGAAAGATTCGGAGTTTGATGCTGCGGGCAATATGGTTAAGGTAGATTCGTACTATGCGCCATACAAGTACCGCGTGATGTACTCTTATCAGTATAAGAAATTCTAAGAGCTGTCTGTAGAACAGACGTTCTATTCGCATTTAGGCGAGATCATGTATGTGGTCTCGCTTTTTTATGTCTATGACTAGCTACGCGGAAGCTACTCTTCGTTATTATCCGCCATTTGTCCGTAGGCTAAATTTAGTAATGTTGGGCGTACGGCGATGCTTCCAAAACTTAGCTGGATGTCTGGAATTTTTTGCAAACAGTTGATGCATTCGCTCGCCGTAGAGCCTGTAGTAAGGACATCATCTACTAGTAATAGATGCTGCCCTGCATATTCTTCTGCTTTATGTTCCTTGAGTGCAAATACCCCTTCAACGTTCAATGAACGCGCTTCGTGTCGTGTAACTTTCGTTTGCGATTTACGGTAGGTCTTACGTTGTAAGACTTTGCAGACGGGGATGCCTAGTACCTCAGCTATGCCACGTGCGAAAACCTCGGACTGGTTATAACCTCTTCTCAAATACTTAAACCAATGTAATGGAACGGGAACGATACCATCAAAAACGTCGAGACCTGCTGCAAGTAGTTCGCGACCGAGTATATGCCCGAATGCATACCCAAGAGGTAGATCCCCGTGATATTTAAGTCTGAATATCAGTGAGCGAATATTTGTATTACTCCCATACATAAAAAGCGGAAGTATATGCTCGAGGAGTCCAAGAGCTGCAGGTTCTTGAAAATGAAGCATCTCTTCATAATGCCAGCAGTACGTTAACTGAAGATCCGCCAAGCAGGTGTCGCAAAGTGTTCCATACTGACCATAAGAGAATCTGGCGCATGACGGACAAAGGAAATAGGTCTTATTATCGCGAACGAACTCGTAGTTCCCTTCCGTGTATTCTATGGGAGCGATAAACTCTTTGAAAAATTGCATTTCTTTTTACAAAGATAAAAGATTTAAGTGCCCGATAGATTTTTGGGTGTGTTAAAATCAGCAGCAGTCCGTCAAATTTTATTTTGAACCAGCTACTCAGAGACTATATCAGCTGTACAGTAGTAGAAACGCTTCTCTTAACTTTTAACGGTGTGTTAAAACGTCAAAATTTGCGTTTTGCCACACTCCCAAGTAATCAGATGGTAAAACAATTTGTGGACACTTATTCCACATTCTGTCTGCATAGAGAATGCAAGAAGCAAGTGTTCGATATCTTCGCACTTCTATTCATTTGCATCTATCATAATTAAAATTGTTTTATATCTTTGTTTAGAACAATACTATAAGAAAATGTCTATTGAATTTACAGATGCAGATATTCAGGAAATTACGGCACATGAGCTTACGCCCACAATCGTTACGCGACAGCTTATGCGTCTAGAACAAGGTTATCCGAGCGCACAAATAACTTCTGTGGTAAAACCCCATAATGGCTTACGCCAAGTAGCCGAAGAAGAAGCAGAAAGACTGATACGAATTTATGAAGACTTTAAAGGGACACGCGCCAAGTTTGTCCCTGCTTCTGGCGCAGCATCGCGTATGTTTAGTAAGTTCTTTGCCTACATCGAGGAGGGGAAAAAGGACAATCCTTTCCCTGAGTACCCTGAGAACTTCCCTTTTTGGGATAAACTTAATAATTGGTCAATTGAAGAGAATCAGAAAAATATTGAATATTACCTATATAAAGGCGACTATACTACGGTTGTAAAAGCAATTATTGGGCATCCTGGTCTTGGACTTGCCGATTTGCCTAAAGCTCTTGTCCCTTTCCATCGCTATACGAACGGTGTAGTCCGTACTCCTATTGATGAACACATCGTCGAAGGGATTCGCTATGCGTGTATGCCCGATAATGAAGTTCGGATACATTTTACTGTATCTCCCGAGCATAAAGAAAAAATTAGTAGTTTTTGCTCGGCGCTGACCTCGGAATATGAAAAGAAGTATGCAATAAAATTGCTCATCTCGTTGAGTGTACAAGCCCCTTCCACAGACACTGTGGCTATTACGCCTGAACGAAAACTTTTTCGTGACGAAAAGGGTCACATTTTATTCCGCCCTGGTGGACATGGAGCACTCCTTGCAAATTTACAGAACATGCAGGAGGAGATCATATTTATCAAAAATATAGACAATGTTGCAAGAGAATCAATGCAACGTCGTTCTACACGCTACAAAAAGATTCTAGCGGGGATTCTCCTTCTCGTGCGTGAACAAATCTTTCGCTATCTAGCGCTTCTGGAGAATGGGAAAGTGGGGAAGAATTTG
>CAUVMY010000093.1:0-5831 GCA_963552845.1 uncultured Bacteroidia bacterium | reverse complement strand
AATCTACGACCTCCGTGGCGACACTTTGCTCTGGGCATCACGTGCTTCTACATCGCTAATCGGCTTTGCACAAAAGGGGCGCAAACTGCGTTTCGGGCGTACCGAATTACATGGAGCACGGCTTAACTTACGCACAGACTCGACAGGCGTACTGAACCTAACCCAACTACTTGAGCGCTTTAAGTCGCCTACACCGAAAAAGGAAAAAAGTCCGTTCAAACTAACCATTGCACGCATTTTATTCTCAGATCTCCGCTTTTCAATGCAGCAAGCAGACGCTACGGAGATACCAGGACGCTTTTCTCCACAAAACATCGACTTTCACGACATTGGGGGTATAATAAAATACCTACAGGTTTCAGGCGACACGGTGCGCATGGAAATCCCTAAACTCGCATTTCACGAACGTTCTGGCTTTGCAGCCGAGCACTTCGAGACGCGTATGGTATTGTGCTCACGGTATATGCATTTTCAGGACATCCGTATGCAAGAACAGAATCAAGATCTACAAATTCCCAATTTCCGGATGTCGTACGAAAGTTGGGCAAGCATGAAAGATTTTGTACACAATGTCTCCCTACTCCTCGATATTCAGCCCTCAGTACTAAGCCCACGTCTGTTAAGTTACTTTATGCCACTGCCAGCCGTTTCCGATTTTCCATTCCACATATCAGGCTACGCCCAAGGTACTATAGCCTCCCTGCACATTCCCCATCTCAATGTTCACACTGCAGATGTAACCCACCTCAGCGTTCAAGGCAATCTCGAGGGCTTGCCCAAGATACACGATGCTGTGGTAAACGTCACGGTGAAAGAATTTACTACCTCACTTTCCGATGTCCGACAAGTAGTCAATGGAATGAAGCTAGCGCGTTTCAGTATGCCCGCTTTTGCAGAAAAGGTAAATAATCTTACATATAAGGGCGAGCTTGTGGGTTTCCTTGACGATTTCGTAGCCTACGGACGCATTACTTCTGATTTGGGTGATATCGGGGTAGACGTTTCACTACGTCTAGAAGAAAACGCGACAACCTTTTTTGAGGGACGGGTAGCAACCAAACGGCTACATATCGGCAAATTACTAGACAACCGAGACCTAGGGCGTACCGATCTAAGCGCCTCTATTAGTGGCGAAGTATCGCCACGAAGCGGCTTGAAATCGCATGCGAGAATGACCATAGACAATCTCGAGTTTAGAAACTACACTTATCACAAAATAGACGTTGACGGATACATCACCCCAAAAAGTTATTCGGGAGAACTCGCAGTACACGATTCGGCTTTCTTATTCAATTTTCAAGGCAACGTAGATTTCTCGATACCCGTACCTAAATTCCAATTTTCCGCCTCGGCGCAACGTATCGATCTGAAAAAAAATCATTTGTATGAGAAGGATTCTATCGCCCTACTCGCCTTCGAGGTCAGCGCCTTTTTTGAAGGACGAAAATTAGACGATCTTTTGGGGAACATTGCCTTTTCTCAACTCAGTTACACGAACCAGAATGGAACTGCACACCTCGACGGCTTACGGCTTACGGCTTTCAACGAAGGAGGGGGGAAATACATAGCAGCCGAATCATCTGCTTTTTACCTCTCCCTTTGGACGGATAGGCGTTACGATCGTTTCATCCCCTCAATGCAAACCATGTTAACAGAACGTCTGCCAGCACTCTTTACGCAACAAACCACGCAAAAAGAGAAAGAGAGGGAAGAGCCTCCCAAAAACGAAGTGCAAGAACACGTACTCTACCGCGCATCGCTCATTGCAGGCGAAAGTGAGGAACTCTTTTCAGTCTTTTTACCCCAATTATACATTGCCCCTCATAGCGAACTCAAGTTTGAGTACAATGCGACAATGCGCAAACTCGCCTTACGAATTAGGAGCGAACGGCTAGAATACAACAATCTGGAAGCAACCAACCTAGACCTCGACGTACAAAACCTAGATAGCAGCGCACTACTTAATCTCCGTATTAAGCAGGGGCAGATAGCAAATCTAACATTAGATAGTGTTTCCTTACAATCTACCTTGGCAGCCGATCAGCTGCGCACAACGATTGCTGCACATACTTCCGACCTCGGAGGGGGGCAGATGAAAATAGATTCGGAAGCACTATTTTATGCAATGGACGATGACAAGCAGCCTCGAGTAGTATTCCGCCTTCTTCCATCGTTCCTTCAAATTCAGGAACGAGAATGGCGTTTTAGTCGTGCGCGTATTTACGCCGATACCTCGTCAGTCGAAGTATTAAACCTCAGTGCTCAGTACCAAGACAAACGTTTTAGCCTAGCAGGGAAAATTTCGCGCCACGAGAGTGATACCCTACGACTAGATCTAAACAACGTGGATCTCGCTCCGCTAGCGGGGCTATTGCCACAGTATAAACTTAAGGGAATTGTAAACGGCTACGTGGGTATCGTTTCTCCCATTATGCCCTTAAACCTTTTAGGACAGCTGCATCTCTCGAATTTTGAGATAAATGATACATATATCGGCAATTCCGATCTCTTGGTGCGCTGGGCCGGAGTAGAGAACCCGTTCCGGCTCAATTTTGAAAATCGTCAGATAGATGGTCACAAAGACATCGCACTCAATGCAGAATGGAGTTTACAAGGCAAAGGGTTTGATGGTACACTCCGTCTAGACAGATGCAAACTGCAACTTCTCGATCTCTTTACGCAAGATGCACTCTCTTCAGAAGGATACGCAAATGCACTTTTGCATATACAAGGGAGTGCACAACAGCCGAAACTGGAAGGCGAGCTTACCTTCCGCGATGCAATGTTTACACTCAAGAAATTCAACACCCAGATTCTGACAAACGACAAAGTAAGTTTACACGACCGAGGAGTCTATTTCAACAACTTTCAAGCAAAAGATTTGAATGATCACTCACTTACTGTCAATGGGAAAATAGATATTTCGACAATCGCCCGTCCTGTTTTCGATCTAACGGCAACCACTCAACAGTTTCGTGTATTGAACACCTCCGCTAGTGACGAGCTCTACTACGGACAACTCTGGATCTCGAGTCTAACACACGTGCGTGGTACGCTGACCAATATGCATCTAGAGACGGCACTGCGTACGGAGGCTGGTACACAGCTTTATTTTCAGTTGCCAGCATACGCCGAAGCCAAAGAAAACAAGCTCATAGAGTTTGTAGAATCGCCTACACAGGACATAGAAACTACGACAGAACAGGAGACAAAAGAGCCGCGAACAAAATCGACCTTGACCTATACAATAGACCTCAACGTAACCAACGATGCACTTACACAACTTTTGGTAAATCCGCGTACAGGCGACCTATTGCGTTGTCGCGGCGAAGGACAACTTCGTATAGAGAGCGAACCGAATACAAACAATGTACGCATTTTTGGCGACTACACCATTCAACGCGGCGAGTATACATTTATTCTGCAAGGGCTTCTGAGTAAGAAGTTTAAGCTTCAGGCTGGAAGCGTTATTCGCTTCTCGGGTGCACCCGAGAAAGCAAGAGCACAAATTGAAGCTTCGTATCGAGTGAAAGCTGCACTCGAACGCCTCATTGCGGGAGCGAGTTCCGATAAATACAAACGCCGCATCCCTGTCGATTGCAAGATTGTAATTGAGGGGAGTTTACAAGCACCTCGTATTCAATTCAAGATAGATGTACCCCATGCAGACCCCGAAACACAAGGACTGCTAGCTACTGCACTTAACACCGACGAAAAGGTGATGCGCCAATTTGCCTCTCTACTCCTAATGGGGAACTTTACCTCAGAAAGCAGAACCGATCAGGTTGCTAATGTACAGAAACAGGGTACGACAAATAATACGAATAACCCGCAAAGCGGAAATAGCGACGTGCTATTATCATCGTTCATGGAACTCCTATTCAACAACTTAAATTCGTGGATTGCACAAATAGAAAACGCACCTGCCATAGACCTCGGTTTTAATTACCGACCAGGCGATGCATACACCAAGGACGAAGCCGAACTATCAGTTTCTATGCAATGGTTTGATGGGCGCTTAAATGTAGATGCTAATTGGGATGTAAATCGTAACAATACATCGAGTGTTGTGGCAGGCGATATCAATGTTACGCAGCAGAGTACGTTCCTGAAGAATTTGCAATACAAAGCTTTTGCGCGTTCCAACGACGATCTCGTATTTAGCGATCTCAGTCCCTACACTGCAGGAGCAGGCATCGTATTTTCCGACTCGTTTAACAGTTGGGCAGAACTATTACAACGCATCAAGCAATTGTTTAGCCGCAAACAGAAACAACAGGAAGAAAGCCCAAATCCCGTTCCAGACTCGGACACCTCCTCCAATGAAGAAGATTTATAAACGCTCCAGATGCACTAAGCAATTGGGGAGATTGGGGAGCTCTGGCAATTGCCTATATAGCCCAAATAGAGCAGAGCCACTGCCCGAAAGAGAAGTATAAACGGCATCTCTCCCTCTTAAAGAGGTCAACAAGCTGCCTATACATGGATATTGCTTGGCAACGTATGCCTGAAAATTATTGTAAAGACTATTACCCCACTCCTCGACAGGACGTAGTAATGTCTCATGTAACGCATTTTGCGGTGTCTGTGGTGTAATAGCGGCAAAAGCCTCTTTCGTTGAAATATGAATGGGAGGCACTACCACTAACAAGTAGTACCCCGACAGATCGAGTACTATGGAAGTCAGCTTTTCGCCACGTCCGCGCCCAATTGCAGGTGTATTGCGCAAGAAAAAAGGACAATCACTTCCCAATTGCAATGCCAACGACTCAAGCTGTTCCGCCGCTACCGCTCGCTTACAAAATGGCGCAATCGCTTGTAGAAAAAACGAGGCATCTGCAGAACCACCACCAAGTCCTGCCCCTGTTGGAATTTGTTTCGTTAGACGAACACGAAGCTTAGGAGGTTCAAACGGAACTAACAATTCGTAGGCTCTCTCAAGAATGTTATTCGGTTCACAGGCTAGTTCTCTATTACCACAGACCTCCAAATGCAAATTTGTACTCGTTGTATTTACTTCTGCAATTTCAAGCGTATCATGAAGCCCAGCGACGGGAAAGAAAACCGTTTCAAGATCGTGATACCCGTCAGGACGTTTCCGCGTGACGTACAAACCAAGATTAATCTTAGCATTGGGGTAAACCGTAATAGAAAACATGGCCTAATCTCGCGGCGAGATAAGTACTACAAACTCCCCTTTAGGTTCGTGCTCTGTAAAATAGGTAAGCAGTTCTTTGGGTGTGGCACGTTTCATAAATGCATATACTTTCGTTAATTCATGCGCCACGGCAATGAGTCGTTCATTTTCACCCATGTACAGCGAAAGTTCTTCTAAGAGTCTTAACAAACGGTGCGGAGACTCATAGAGAATTACTGTACGTTCCTCTTGTAACAATACTTGCAAACGCTTTTGACGCCCTTTCTTTGGAGGAAGAAATCCCTCAAACACAAACCGCTCGCATGGGAAACCACTCTCGGTAATCGCAGGGATTAGCGCTGTAGCGCCAGGTAGTGCCTCTACTTCTACTCCTTCTCGCCAGCACTCACGCACCAAAAGAAAACCTGGATCGGAAATGCCAGGAGAACCTGCATCGGTTATCAGCGCTAACTCTTGCCCCTGCTGCATGAGTGCCATAATGCTTGACAATACAGCGTGCTCATTGTTCAGGTGGTATGCACGCATTTGCGTCGTAATTTCGTAATGCTTAAGGAGCTTACCCGAGGTGCGCGTATCTTCCGCAAGTATCAGATCTACTTCTTTCAGTACTCGCAATGCACGGAGTGTAATGTCTTCTAGGTTACCTATCGGTGTAGGGACTAGCCACAATTTT
>CAUVMY010000092.1:0-5853 GCA_963552845.1 uncultured Bacteroidia bacterium | reverse complement strand
CGAGATGGTACAGCTGGAGGGATTACTTAGTTGGCATCGGGGGGATGCCGTTTATGGCGATGGATTTACGGGTGATATCAAATTACGACTTGCGCTTGCAAAAGGGAATGCTCCTAATATTGGGCTAGATGTTAAGACTGGGGTTGGTTGTAAAGGGAATTTTCGTTACTGGTATGCGGATGGGCTAGCGCTATTTTCGCCAGGTATTCCTGTTATTGGTCCTTTTACTCTTAATGGTCTTGGCGGAGCATTGACCTCGGGCGTGCGTAGCGACCTCGGAGGTGATACCAAAAACACATTTACGGGCGCACGCTACATTCCAGATTCTACCATGGGACTCGGTTTTAAGGCGACGACCGTATTCGAGGTCGCAAAAGCTGTACGTGGACAGGCGGCGCTTGAGATCCAGTTCACTAAATCTGGTGGAGTGGCACAAGCTGGTTTCTACGGCTATGCCGAATTCCCGAAAAAGGAAATAGGGCAAACTCCGCCCTCACGCGCTTCTTTACAAGAGAGCTTTGCGCGCACACAGGAGAAAGAACAAAATCTGAGCTCAGCACAAAGAGGGGCAAAACGTTTAGGGGAATACGGAAAACTTGCCAATGAACTGGCTAGCATTCCGCAACAAATTAAGAACTCAGGAATTAGTGGTACGATAGGTATCAAACTAGACCTACAAAACAATACGCTACATGCCACCACTTCGCTGTTTGTTAATACCCCCTCAAATTTCATACAAGGATTGCGACCTGACGGCGCGGCAGGTTTTGGAGTGTTACATATCGCGAATGAACACTGGTACTTGCACTTAGGAACTCCTGAACAGCGTCTCGGATTGCGATTAAAAGTAGGTGGTGCGAACGTGGAATGCGGTTCTTACTTTATGGCAGGTGCAGACCTCCCCGCAATGCCCGCTCCGCCGAGAACGGTCTCCGAATTGCTCGGAGCAACAGCTCAGAAGTTACAGAATGAACGCGACTTGAGTTTATTGAGTAAAGGGAATGGATTAGCGTTTGGCTCAGAATTTAGGCTAAATACGGGGGATATTACCTTCCTGATGATGTATGCCAATTTCAATACAGGATTGGGATTTGACATTATGCTAAAAGACTACGGGCAGGCAGTCTGCAAGGGGCGTACGGGCACAATAGGGCTTAATGGATGGTACGCACAGGGGCAAGCCTACGCTTACCTACAGGGCGAACTCGGCGTGAAGGTTAAACTATGGGCATTGAATTCGCGCGTTACCGTTCTAAAAGGTGGAGCTGCCGTTTTGTTGCAAGCTGGCTTGCCCGATCCTGCCTATTTCAAGGGGTATCTTGCAGTGAATTTGAATGTACTAGGACTCATAAAAGGGAAGGCGCACTTTAAACTAGAATTGGGCGAAGAATGTGAAATAAAAGCGACGAACAGCTCGCCCTTAGCAACAACGCTCATTAACCAGATAGCCCCCAAAGAATATGAAAGCGATGTAAGTGTTTTTGCAATGCCTCAGGCAACCTTTAATGTAGCGATCGGGAAAAACTTTAGAGCAAAGAATGACGACGGTGTAGAAAAAGATTATAGAGTGAAGCTGAAAGAGTTCGTGCTGAGTACATTGCAAGGCGAAACCATCAAAGGAGACCTGAAATGGGATGCTGAGAAACGTAGTGTACAATTTCTATCGCACGAGATCCTGCCTCCACAGAAACAACTACGTGCCTCCGTGCAGCTACTCTTTGAAGAGTATGAGAATGGGGCTTGGCGAACGGTATATATATCAGGAAATAAACCTGCGATCGAAGAAAAATCGTGCACGTTTACTACGGGAAGTGCCCCCGACCACATCCCTGTGCAGAACGTGGAATATAGTTATCCCGTAATGGAACAAAATTTCTTCTACACAGGCGAAGCTAATGAGGGCTATGTACAGTTGCGCCAAGGGCAGGAGTATTTATTCGATCTGGGTTATGACTACCGTCTTTTCTTAGAATCGCAGTACGGCAGAGTGGCAACAAACTTTACCTATAATGCCGAACAAAAACGAATAGAGTTTACGATCCCACCGTTGCGTACACAAACAGCATATACTCTTTCACTCGGCTACAAAATAAAAGAGAAAAAGGGAAGATACTCGCTTGCACAGGTGACGAATGTGCAAAAAGACGAATTCCTCAATGTCGAGATAGGGGGTAGAAATGCCCAAGCCCATCTGTCAGAGACACTGGAAAAAGTAGTACTCCAATTTCCCTTTGCGACAAGCCGTTTCACAACCTTGGCGGCTAAAATCCAAGCACTAAAAGAGGTAAAATCGCTTGTTATTCAATCGCCTCTATCACTAAACTTTTCATCGCTTGTAAACTGCGAAGAACCTTTTGATGAGGCTGAGATTCTTGGGAATAACCAAACAGGCGGACAGCCACTCATTCAGTTACGTGCGTATCTGGATGAACCCTTCTTCAAGGAAGAAGTCTTCCCTATGTTATACAATGACTACCCGTATAACTCATCTATCCGATTAGATAGAGTGATAGAAGGGGGAGAAGTCGCGCCATACGAGGCATTTTACCCTAACAAGTACTATCTAGATGCTTGGGCAGAAAAGAAGCAAGCGCTTCGTCAGTTCTCTTTTCCTTTTGTGTACTGTGCTGCCAGCGTAGCGAGTAGAGATTTCAAAGAACTGCTTTTTAAGGTAGTCAACTCGAGCGAAGTGGTTCCCAAGCATATTTATCAACGCTTCATGAATGGAGCTATCTCTTACCCAAAATATGGGAAGTATCGCTTCAAGATGCTGTACCGACTCCCCAACGGAAGTGTAAAGAGTTCCGCAGATTTCTCCTTTTTCAACTTCTCCACTCTCAATAAATAATGAAACAGATGATAATGCGCTACTTGTGGGCTACGATAGGGCTTATCGTATTATTCGGTGTCATAAAAAGTTTTTCGCTTTATGCTCAAGAGTGGCAAGAACCTCCTCTGCGGGTACGTACAGAAATTCACCCCTCAAAAGTCCTACTGCGTTGGATTCCAACAGATGTTAAGACATGGGAGCAACTGAATCAGTACGGAGTACGTCTAGAGCGTCTTACGATACACCGTAGTGGTACGAGCATAGAGCCTCCACAAAGCATTACGCTTGCAGATACACTACGTCCGCAGCAGAGCAACGAATTGAAACAGCTCGTGGAAAAATACCCGATCGGCGGGGTTATTGCACAAGCTATTTGGGGGAAAGATTTTGAGGTCGGTATTGCGGAGGAAAACCAGCTTCTGAAAGCTATGGCGCTTAACGAAGCAGCTACGCAGCGTTTTCTCTTTTCACTTTATGCGGCTGATTTATGCTTTCCCGTGGCAAAAACCGTGGGATGGGGGTATCTGGACTCTACAATTGTCAGCGGAGAGAAATATTTGTACCGCATCACACCGCTCGTCCCAAATAAGCTATATAAGCCGACACTTTTTCTTGTAGATCCGAGCGAACACTCTATGTTCCCTGCCCCGATTGCCTTGACTGTAAATTTTGAAGGGAATGTTGCAAAACTAAGCTGGGACTTTAACTCACTCGCTGCCATATACCCCAATTACATCGTGGAAAGGAGCGACGATAGTATTCATTTCGTGCCAATTTCCGATCAGCCGATTACACGCCTTGGTGAAACAGAAGGAGTATGGACTCCCATTAGTTATATAGACAGTGTTGCTTTCAACAGAACCTACTATTATCGAGTAGCAGGGCTTACTCCGTTTGGGACACGAGGCGAATACAGTCCCGTCGTCCAAGGCAATAGCTACCAGCCCTTAACCTACGCCCCATTATTTACGAATGTAGAAACTACACCCAATGGTGGAGCTGTATTTGAGTGGGAAATTTCGAATGAAGCAGAACCGCTTATTGCGGGCTTTGATATTCTCAATTCGCCAGATAACAACCAGTATACCGTGGTTGCGAACAACATACCTCCCACTACACGAACATACAAACTTGCGCAACTATCTGAACGTATTTATTACAAGATCGCGGCAAAGGCGAAACGTGGCAATGCCACCGAATCATTCCCTATTTTGGTACAACCCATTGTTAGTATCCCGCCACAAACCCCTACAGGTCTGCGTGCCACAGTAGACAGTACGGGGCGGGTAAATATTGAATGGGAGGCAAATACCGATACTGATTTGTTAGGTTACCGCTTGTTTCGTGGTGAGAACGCAGACGAGGAACTCCGTCCAATGAATGATGTTGCTATCCGCGAAAACCAATATACCGACTCGGTTAGTCTTTATTCGTTAAACGCCAATGTGTACTATGCAGTGGCTGCGCTAGACAGGCGCTACAACTTGTCGGCGCTTTCACCTTCCATAGCTATAAGTCGCCCGAATAAAATTCCGCCTATCGCGCCCGTAATTACCGCAGGAAGGCAAGAAGACAATGGCTGCCATATTCACTGGCTCGTAAGTCCTAGTGCAAAGCTCCAAGCAATAGAACTGTATCGCAAAGAGTCAGACACAGATTCGTTGCAATTAGTGGTGCGCATAGAAGATACTACCCTACGCGAATACCAAGATAAAAACGGTATTGCCTCGCCATTTGTCGATTACTGCCTACGCGCACAAGGGGAAAACAATCTTTTTTCAGACATGTCTGCTCCCTACCGCGTACAAACTCGCCCTGCGCGTTCTAAACAACGAAAGACCCATTTACGACTCTCGTCACATGACGAAGGTGTGCTTATAGAATGGAAGACCGAGGTGAATAACATCATTGCAGTGCAGTTGTATAAAGAAGATGCGGCGGGGCAACTATTTTTGTTGTATGAAAATCTGCCTTTGGAGGGGACGCTGCTAGACAAAAATACCAGACAAGGACACAACACATACCTTCTGATTGTAAAGAGTAGAGAGCAACAAACCGAAACTGTAAAAAAAAGCATCCAATTATGAGACACATCGCATTCTTTTGCCTGATCTTTTTATCCTTTTGCGGTATTACTCAAGCCGCTATAATACCTGAGCTCATTAGACCTGAGAGAGGCGAATACCAGCTTACCGTGAACTATACAGACACGTACAACCTTGGGAACGAAATGAGGGTAATACGCCTTTGGGCTGGGCTCTGGACTACAGATTGGGTGTGGCAAGATCTAGGAAATGCACAAACTGAAGGGAAAATTGAAGCGGGACATAAAATAAAATCCATTCCAAACACTGTACATACGTATGAGGCAAAATCATCGGGGCAGTTGCCAATTCGGAGCATTATATTTGGACATTCTCGTAGATGGCGATATTGGAGTATAAAGAGGCTATGTTGGATCTATGATGTCACAGAGGAACGTAAAGAATATAAAATAGATACAGCACAACCCTATTATATTCGTACTATATGGCAGCCTTTTGGGAGTCTTTACGGAGGCAGTGTCGATATCTCGTTATTGCCTAAGAGAATAAAACTCTACTATTATTCGAATCCCTCTAACTTTTCAGCAGAACTATATGGCGGGCATCTCCCCTCTGATGATACGATACGTCTTAGTGCGACTCAAAACTTCATGCCTTCAACCTACAAATGGCGTTACAAAGATCCGAATACTGACCAATGGCACGATTTCCCTTCAAACTTGCATTATACAGATGGGAGAGCAACAGTTACTTTTACGGGGCGGCAGCTAATTCCTGATTTCGATGCCGTAGCAGGGAAAAAGATTAAAGTAAGCATCAATACGCCGTCCGTAGAGCGGCAAGATACTATAATACTCGATGCGGCACACTCGGCGCCACACATCAAATCATACTCTGTGCATCCTCCGAAATGTGCAGATTCGGACGCTGCCAGTATCGTTCTTCGATTTGACCGTAAACTCAAATTCGGAGAAGAGC
>CAUVMY010000091.1:0-5857 GCA_963552845.1 uncultured Bacteroidia bacterium | reverse complement strand
TTGTTTTATAATGCGAGCTATATATTTTTTGAATCGGGGGATGAGACCATTGTAGGTTCTCTTCCGAAAACTCCATTAATGTTAGACGATAGAAAAGACGGACTGTATTGAGCTCTGAGTGCGAATATCTGGCTTGTGTTAGAGAACGAAACACGTCTCTCGTTTCTATATTGCCCGATAGAGGCAGGTGCTCTTGCATACCATCTTCTACCATTTGAGCTTTACCGTCTTACTCCCTTTCTTTCAGTACCTCTCGTAAAGCTGCAGCCGTATATCCATTCTTTTGGGCTACCTCTTCGGGCGTTCCCATTGCTACTAAATTGCCCCCACGTTCGCCACTCTCCAGACCAATATCGATCAGATAGTCGGAGGAACGGATAACATCGAGATTGTGTTCGATGACGATAACCGTGTTCCCTCTCTCTACAAGGGCATTTAGCACAGCTAGGAGCTGTTTTACATCCTCGAAGTGTAGCCCTGTAGTCGGCTCATCAAAAATGTAAACCGTTTTCCCAGTATCTCGCTTTGCAAGTTCGGTCGCCAACCGTACACGCTGATTCTCTCCTCCAGAGAGTGTTGCACACATCTGTCCCAGCTTTATGTACCCCATCCCCACCTGACGCAGTGCACTCAGCTTGCGTTCTAGGCTAGGTAGCGCATTAAAGAACTCGTAGGCTTGGTTTACCGTCATATCGAGCACTTGGCTAATATTCTTACCCTTGTAGCGTACTGCAAGTGTTTCTCGGTTGTAACGTTCGCCACCACAAACTGAGCATTTTACCTGTACATCGGGCAAAAAGTTCATCTCTATGAGTTCGTAGCCCGAGCCTGCGCACTGTTCGCAACGACCACCTTGCACATTGAAGGAGAAACGCCGTGCCGTAAATCCGCGGATTTTGGCATCCTGTGTAGCTGCAAAAAGGTTACGTATGTCGGTAAAAATACCTGTAAATGTTGCAGGATTTGAACGAGGATTTTTGCTCAACGGACTTTGGTCTACACGAATCACCTTGTCTACATTCTCTAATCCCTCGATACTCGTATATGGAAGGGGTTGATGTTTGGAATGATAGATGGTACGACTCAGAATGGGATAAAGAGTTCCGTTGATAAGAGTAGATTTCCCACTCCCCGAGACACCCGTAACACAAATGAGTGTCCCGAGCGGGAAGTCCACATCAATGTTTTTGAGATTGTGACCTTTTGCACCGCGCAAGCATATTTTATTCCCGTTGCCCTGTCTGCGCGTTTTAGGTGTTTCAATCTCTTTCCGCCCACTTAGGTAATCGGCTGTAATTCCTGTCGCATGAGCAACTTCGGTAGGAGTTCCTGCTGCCATTATTTGCCCACCGTTCCTGCCTGCGCCTGGGCCAAGGTCGATGAGATAGTCCGCAGAACGCATCATCTCTTCGTCATGCTCTACAACGATAATTGTGTTCTCTTGTGCGCGAAGCGTTTTTAAGGCTTCGATGAGTTTTGTGTTATCGCGCGGGTGCAAACCGATACTGGGCTCGTCTAAAATGTAAAGCACATTAACGAGGTTCGTGCCAATCTGAGTGGCAAGCCGTATTCGTTGGCTTTCGCCACCAGAGAGCGAGTTGGAAGCTCGATTCAGGGAGAGATACCCCAGCCCCACTTGCAGCAAGAAATAGACGCGTGTTCGTATTTCCTTAAGGATTTCGGTTGCTACAGTTCGTCTGGCTCCGTCTAGGCTCTCTTCTACGTCTTCTAGCCAAACCGCGAATTTGTCGAGGGGGAGGGCACATATTTCGGCTATTGTAGCTCCTGCAATACGAAAGCAGCGGGCTGCTTCGTTGAGTCGCGACCCACCGCAGACGTAGCAGGGGACAGCATCGAACTCTTCTTCAAAGCGACTTTGGAACTCCTCGCTAGACTCGTATAGTTTATTTGCTTCACTTATGGTACGCAACAAGCCCGAATCGTTGCCTAGGATTTGCGTCTCGGGGAGTGCAAAGAACTGTTCTAGTGTCCCAATGAACGTGGGATCTTCTAACATACTATACCGCCAACGCCAGCAGAGATTGTCTAAAAGATCTGGGTATTTCTTTAGCATCTTCTTGTTGAATGGCTCTGGTTGATGCGAAAGAAAGAGTCGATCGCGTAGTTCCTCAGGGAGATCCTGCAGCGCACTATCTTCGGCATATCCGTGTCCACTTAACCAACAAAAAAGCCAACCGCGAACATATTGCAAGGTGTGACATTCCCTTCCATAAAGTTCGCCGAGCACCTCCTTGAGAGGTTTCGTTGGGTGAGCATCGAAATATTCGCGAGAAGGTACGCCTGTAATAACTCCTGTCCCAGCACATTCGGGGCACGCTCCGTACGACGAATTGAACGAAAAGGTATGTGGCTCGGGGTTGGGAAGAGCAAAGCCAGACGCAGGACAAAGGAGCGTGCGACTGTAGTACCTACTCGTTTTGTCCTTAAGCGAGACCACGAGCACCATGTCGTCGCCACGACGCAGTGTCTCATAGAGCGACGCTGTAAAACGTTCATCTGCTAATTCGGGAACGACCAGACGGTCTATCACAAGCTCGACATCGTGTGTAGCGTAGCGGTCTAGCTTCATCTCGGGTTTCATCTCCACAACTTCCCCGTCGACTCGGACGTAGAGATACCCCCTATGCATAAGTTCGGCAAAGAGGCGTTGGTAGTGCCCTTTACGTCCTCGGACAAGGGGAGCGCACAGCGCGACTTTTTGCCCCTTGAAATCGGTGCGTATCAGTTGATCTATTTCTTCTGTAGAATGGCTTTCTAGGGGTTGATGGGTAAATGGAGAATAAGCAGTGGAGACGCGTGCGTAGAGAAGACGTAGGAAATCGTAGATCTCGGTAATTGTGCCAACTGTGGAACGACTATTGCGCCCCGTAGTACGTTGCTCTATGGCAATGACAGGGGCTAGTCCGTCAATGTAATCGACATCGGGGCGTTCCATATTACCTAGGAATTGACGCGCGTAAGCATTGAGAGTCTCCATGTAACGTCGCTGACCCTCTGCATAGATAACGTCAAAAACTAACGACGACTTTCCGCTACCGCTGAGTCCCGTAACTACGGTAAGTGCATTGCGTGGTATATTAACGCTCACATTTTTTAGATTGTGCACGCGCGCACCTTCAATGATTACATGAGTTTGTGGGGTAATCTTGCTACAAGCCATTATAATTTCTTTCCCTCTAAAAGCTTACAAAGGTACTCTTTTTCAAACGCTTGAGTAGGAGCAAGTAATCAAAATTAGGAAGGAAATATAGCGTCGTAGGAGCAAGTTAAGGGTGAAATAAAATGGAGCTACTATGCACGAAAGGTGAGGTACTACTGTTAATTTGCGTCACTTATTTGCCCTTGAACTTCTTGAGGAACGAATTCCTGAAAAAGACGATTCGTTTTTTCTTTGTACTGTTCCGTTGAGTTGAAAATAATTCACGGATTTTTGCAGCATTCTAGGTTGAGCCCCAAAATGAATTTACCATATTCGCTTTGCGTTGGGGATTTTTCAGTCCCTATTTTTTTGTTGACGGCGTGCCTGTAGTGCGATGCTTTCGTGCAATTCTCAACCCAACTATGCCAAAAGGATGGGAAATTACCTCAGACGCGGCAAACTATACAGAGTTCTTTTGCGTTATTCTTGTACCTTAGTTTGTGTTGCATAGAAATTGTGGTGAACTTAGAATAAGGATAGAACCCTGCTGGTAGTTTGCATGCGTAGCGGGGAGTGTGGTTGCGTGTTACAATAAATAATCATATATTATATGAAGAAGGTTGTTTTAATCGTTGGGCTTTTGTGCTTTGCTCTCTCTCTTTTGGCACAAGAGCCGATACGCTTTGGGCGGCAGACAGTGCTCCTCGAAGCCAATGTACAGCCGAAGGCGCGGGGAGTTAGAAACACCTCTAGCCTTGAGCTCGGTCTCCCCACAGGGGAACGCCTCAATGTCCTAGTACAGTTCGCTGGTCAGATCAATTACACAGACTTAGCGAAAAAGGGTGTTGAGTTGAAAAATTACTTAGGAGGTAACGCCTATTTCGCAACGGTGCGACCAGGTGCTACGCCTGACGAGTTCCAGAATACGGGAATTCGGACTATCGTCCCTGTAAAAGGGGAGTGGAAGTTAGCAGATGAACTCATTGCTAACAACATCCCTGACTATGCGAGCGAGGGCGACAAGGTAGCACTGACACTCTATTGGTTTCCAACCGTAGATTGGCAGTGGGTAAAGAGCTATCTCGCCCAACATAACATCGCTTATGGCGAAGGTGCTGATTTGTTCCGCTGTGTTCCGATTATGCTTCCGAAAAGTGAAATAGAGAATTTGGCAGCACAAGAGTGGACGCAGTTTATAACCCTGAAGGATGCTCCAAAAGAGTTGGCGAACTATTGGGGGGCTCGTTTGCACGGGGCTGCTCAACTGAGACTGCCCTATTCGCTCGGTGGGCTAGAGTTAACTGGGAAAGGTGTTAAAGTAGGTGTGTGGGATGGCAATGTTGCACCTCACATCGATTATGGCGATCGTGTGCATTGTCTCGAATTTGAGACGAGTCTGAAATCGACGGGCGCTCACGGTATGCATGTTACAGGAACGATAGCAGGGGCAGGCCTTTTAGATGCTCGTGCTCGTGGTATGGCTCCTGAAGCGGAAGTCTGGACAAGCAATTTTAATGTCTCGTCAAATGGGAAGATTGTTCCGCTCGAGATGTTTGAGGTATGGCAGGCACACAAAATCTCGCTTACCAATAACTCCTACGGATTGTCTTATGCGCGCTCTTGCGAGGCATACAATAATCTTACCTATAGTTCCTACACTTCGGAGGCTGCAATTGATATTCTGAGTGCGGATGTCCCCACGCTAACACACGTTTTCGCTGCGGGTAACGAAGGAGCAGCATGCAAGAAGATGGGCTCTGTCACACACCGTGCTAAGAACCCCATCTATGTTGGTAATGTCTCTCACCTCGGAGGTATAGAAGCGTCTTCTAGTCGTGGTCCTTCGGATGATGGTCGTTTGTATCCTACTGTTTGTGCAAGAGGTCTCAGTGTATGGTCTACAGTAGATAAACAAGAGTATGTGGGCATGACGGGTACTTCTATGGCTTGTCCCACGGTGGTGGGGCATTTGGCGCTCCTTACCGAACGGTATAAAATGCTGAATGGCGATGCCGTACCTACGAACGATCTTGTGAAAGCTCTCATTGCGAATACGGCAAGAGACGAAGGAAATGAGGGACCTGACTACGAGTACGGTTATGGTACAATAGAGACTGCCGAAGCCATCAAGGCGATGGAAAATAAATGGTATAAGCAGGATATCATTAAGGTAGGCGAAGCACCGAAGCAGTACACTATTGATGTTCCAAATGGTGTTGACGAATTACGCGTAATGATCGTTTGGAATGACCCAGTTGCGATCAAACCTTACGCTTACGGAGAAAAGGCACTGATAAATGATCTTGATCTCACTGTAGAACATAATGGACAGACAACACAGGCGTGGGTACTGGACAAGGATCGTCCAACGTTGCCTGCTACACAGGGCAAGAACGATGTGGATCCCATTGAACAAGTAGTAATCGCGAAACCGAGCGCAGGGCAGTATACGGTAAAAGTCGCTGCAGAGATCAAGCAAGGAGGAAAGCAGCCTTATGCACTCACATGGTATTTTGCGAAAAAACAACCAGAGTTCGTTTCTCCTATTGCGCAAGAGAGCTATCGTCCAGGCGAATACATACTCATGAACGTAAAGAATATGTTCGGACGGCTTGCTGTGGAACTTTCTTACGATGGTGGCAAAACGTATGTCAATTTGGGCGAGAAAACAAAACGTGACCTGATTACAATTCCAGA
>CAUVMY010000090.1:0-6063 GCA_963552845.1 uncultured Bacteroidia bacterium | reverse complement strand
TTAGTGCCCGATACATCAATTTTTAGATCCTCTACGCCTTTGTTCTCAATTGCAGTTTTGTTATCCCCACCCGACACAGTTACATCCTTCATCGTTAGCGTTTTCGTAGTTGGGTCGTATTTGAATTCACCATCAGTCCCCACTGTAACCCCTTCAATATCTTTTAAGTCGTTGCAATTGGCAACTGTGACTTGTGTGCCTGCTATGTAGAGTTCAATGATAGGCTCTATCTTTACCTCCTTCGCTATATTCCCATCGGCATCTACTACGGCATATTGGGGTATATTAAACTTGCCGCCCGCAGGCACTACAATTTTGCAATTCTCGGTGGTAAATGAGGCTAAATTGCCAATCCCCGCCTCTGTGCCTTTGGCTGTTACTTTTGCATTTTTCAGGATGAGTGACTCACCACTAATGCCACTACTTCCCGAGATACCATACCTGCTGGATGCTACAAGTGTGATATCGGAAATGGTAAGCATATCTTTGACGTACACAGCTATAGAACTGCTACCTGCTGCTATAGTGAGAGAACCATTGCCTTTAAGCTCCGTAGAAGCAGAACAATCCAAGGTATTCCAGTTTGTCGCTTCTAGGCTATTAGTGCCCGTTACATCAATTTTTAGTTCCTCTACGCCACTGTTCTTAATTGCATTTTTCCCCTCCCCAACTGTCACTGTTACCTCTTTCATGGTCAACGTTTTGGTAGCTGGGTCGTATTTGAATTCGCCACCCTCAGCCACTGTAACCCCTTCAATATCTTTTAAGTTGTTACAGTTAGCACTGGTAACCTGTGTACCTGCTATGTAGAGTTCAATAGGAGGCTCAATCTTCACCTCTTTCGCCTTATTCCCATCGGCATCCACTACAGCATGTTTCGCTTCGTCAAACTTTCCACCCTCAGGCACTACGATTTTGCAATTCTCTGTGGTAAGAGTCGAGAAATTAGCAATTCCAGCAATTCGGCCAGTGGCATTTACTGTTGCATTCTTCAGAATAAGTGTCTCATCCTCTGAGCCCCAGCTATCCCCAGCAATGCCCCATTCCCCAGAGGCTTCGAGGGTAATATCAGAGATGGTGAGGGTCGTTCCCGTGACGGACACACCTGCCGAATTGTCGTTCGTTACAGTAAGGCGACCATTGCCGCCTATCTCTGTAGAAGCGAAACAAAGCAAAGTAGAATTATTAACATCTGTCGCTTTTAAACTATTAGTGCCCGACAAATCAATTTTTAGTCCCTCTATGCCCTCGTTCCAAATTGCATTTTTCCCCTTCCCAACTGTCACTGTTACCTCTTTCATGGTCAGTGTTTTTGTAGCTGGGTCGTATTGGAATACGCCACCTTCAGCCACTGTAACCCCTTCAATATCTTTTAAGTTGTTGCAATTGGCATCTGTGACTTGTGTGCCTGCTATGTAAAGCTCGTAATCCGTAGCCATTGCTGGCGATCCCCACAGCAAAACCATACCCAAAAGTGCTGTGAGCCAACCCATAGTTTGTAGTTTGCGTTTCATTTATACGTCCCCCTATTTTACTCTGGCAAGTAAATATATTTTTTTGGACGGGAGGACTCTTAAAATGAAAAGTGCAGAAAATACCTAGAAAGGATATAACCTAGCATATTTTATAAATCGTTGATTATTTGTATACTATATAATTTCGTCTTTCTCCTATCCATTGCGTTCATTAGGACAGGAAATACAGAAATCCGTCTCTGCGAAATCCAAAAAATAGGGGAAAACGCGCCTTTGGCGCAAATTACGAATGACGAAATTGTAATGTTACATATTGCCTCCCGCCGAACGGCGCGGTGAGTATTGTTAGCTCAATGTGAAACGTTGGGCTAGTTTCGTAAGAGAGAGATTGAACTCGGGCACTCTATTGTATTTTTTACGAGCTATTTTTAACTGGCTCTTATTATGCGTTACACGTGAAACATCCCTCAAGAAAACTTAGTACTTTTGTAAGAGGCACAAATAGTGAGGGAGAGGCGAATGAACTTTCAACGCGTTTTACTGAAATTGAGTGGCGAAGCATTGGCAGGCTCAAACAGCTTTGGCTTTGATGCACAGGTGATGAGCGAGTATGCCAAATCTATTGCAGATGCAGCAACAACTAGGACACAGATCGCTATCGTTATAGGAGGAGGGAATATTTATCGTGGCGAACAAGGCGTACAGGCAGGTAAATGGCGCGTAAAAGGCGACCAGATGGGTATGCTTGCTACTATAATTAACGGCTTGGCGCTTGCCGAGGCTTTTGAAAAAGAGCACTGTGCTACTCAAGTTTTCTCTGCTTTCTCTACAGGACCTGTTGCAACACTCTATTCTGTTGAAGGCGTGGAAGAAGCGCTGGCACAACAGAAAGTAGCCATCCTTACGGCGGGAACAGGCAATCCTTTTTTTACGACCGATTCGGCGGCTGCACTGCGCGCAACAGAACTACACTGTGATGCTCTTTTGAAGGGGACACGTGTAGATGGCGTATACGACTGCGATCCCGAAAAAAATGCGGATGCACAGAAATTCGAAACGCTCACCTTTGAGCAAGCGTACGAAAGACGATTACGCATCATGGACTTAACGGCATTTACTCTTTGTCGCGAAAATAATATCCCGATTGTTGTGTTCAACATGAACCGTATCGGGGCGCTTGGTCGTCTTCTACGTGGCGAAACGATTGGTAGCACGGTTCAAAATTAAAAATGCACAATTAACGAATACTATCATGGATAAGAACAAATGTATGAAGGATGCCGAAGCGGCGATGGGTAAAGGTGTTACGCATCTCGAGATCGCCCTCCAGGCTATTCGCACAGGGAAAGCCTCTCCCTCTATCCTCTCACAGATCAAGATAGACTACTATGGTACACCTACACCACTCCCCAATGTTGCTAACGTCTCTACGCAAGATGCACAGACTCTTTCTGTACAGCCGTGGGAGAAGAACTTAGTCCCCATTATTACAAAAGCTATACAGGATGCCAACTTGGGTTTACAACCTCTAAATGCTGGAGACCATATACGTGTTCCTATCCCGAAGCTGACCGAGGAACGACGCAAGGAACTTGTAAAGCAAGTAAAAGGAGAGGCTGAGAAGGCGAAGACCGTGCTTCGCAACGCGCGACGCGAGGCTAACGATCAGATCAAGAAGATGCAAAAAGAGGGCTTTGCAGAAGATGAGGCAAAGAACCTAGAAAACGAAATACAGAAACTTACCGAGAAGTTCATCAAACAGGTCGACGGAATTGCCGAGACAAAAGAGAAAGAAATTATGACCATCTAGGTCGTATACGCCAACTCGTGGCAGCAAAGCCTCCTTCTTCGGAGGGAGGCTTTTAATATTTCAGAGGATGGCAAGAAAGGTGCGCATTGCAGCGGTCTCTTACTTAAACACGCTTCCTATGGTTTATGGAATGCAGCATCATTCCATAGCTTCTGAGGTTGTGCTTACGCTTGCCGTACCAGCCTTGTGTGCTCAGCTTCTACAAGAAAAAAAAGTTGACCTAGCGCTTCTACCAGTGGGCGCACTAGTCTCCTGTCGCGACGTTTTTCTTCTTCCCGATTACTGTATCGGAGCGAATGACAGTGTTGAATCCGTGTGTATTCTCTCACATGTCCCACTGCATAACATTCAAAGACTCTACCTCGATCCAGACTCTCGTACTTCGGTACTCCTTGCACGTATTCTCTTGTCCCAATACTGGGATCTGCAACTTCAATCACTCCCCTTAGTACCACATTTACTAGATCTCGGCAGTACTCTCAACGACGCTGTACTACTCATAGGGGACAAGGTCTTTGAGCACCGCTCACACTATGCATATTCGTATGACCTCGCACATGCATGGCATGTATGGACGCAATTGCCAATGGTCTTTGCTGTTTGGGCAAGCACATCTCCTCTGGAAGCCTCCTTCACCGCCCTGTTTAATGAAGCCATGGAATTCGGTTTCTCGCACATTCCAGAAGCGCTAAACAATTACCCGTTGCCTAGCTTTATCACAAAGACGAATGCAAGCGATTATCTGACACGGCGCATAGACTATCATTTTGACACAGCCAAGCATCAGGCACTAGAGCTCTACCTACAGAAGGTAAACCGTTTGCCCGATCTCGCTCCACAACTCGTTTAATTTCCCACAACAATCTGGCAGATATGGTAACCATCTTTTATAAAAGCCATGATAGCATCGTGAGCGAAGTAGACGAAGAGATCCTCAAGCAAATAGACTACGAGGATCTGCTTTGGGTAGATCTCATGGATGCAACCGAACAAGAGAACGAGCGTGTAGAAGAGTTCTTTGGCGTTAACCTTCAAACTCGGCAGCAAGCCGAGGAGATTGAGAGCTCTTCGCGTTATTCGGAAACCGACGCGCTAATCATTGCAAATTCTAGTTTTCTTATTCCTTCTACCGAAACCTATTTTAGCGAACCCACTTCTTTTCAACTTAAGGATGGGATTCTGATCTCGAAGCGCAACCGCGAACTACGTTCCTTTGGCGACACACAGCGCAAACTTTCGCACAACCCCAAAGCATACCCTACGGGATACCACATCTTTGTTGCATTGTTCGAGACCAGAATAGACATGGATGCCGATATGCTTGAGAATATTGCGCGAGGTATTACCCAACTCAGCAAGCGAATTAACTTAGCAAAACCCGAAGATATCGATCAGAAAGTAATCTTGGAGATTAACACGCTGCAAGAGAATACCATGCTGATCCGTGAGAATATTATAGATAAGCAGCGGATTCTGAGCGGCGTACTGAAGAGCGAACGTTTCCCACGCGACGTATTTCCGAAACTTCAGGTCATGATAAAAGACACGAACTCTCTTATCAACCATGCAGACTTCAGTTTCGATCGTCTCGATTACCTTCAAGACACTTTCCTAGGACTTGCCAATATTCACCTCAACAAGATTACAAAGACCTTTACCGTGGCTTCTGTTATCTTTATGCCGCCTACTCTCATAGCCTCTATCTATGGGATGAACTTTGCCGCCATGCCTGAGCTCCAATGGAAGCTAGGCTACCCGTTTGCCATTCTTGTGATGATACTCTCTTCCCTTATAACCGTTATCATTTTCAAACTAAAGAAATTACTCTAACCATGTCCGCCAAGGTTATTGTTCTAGCAGCTCTTACTTCCCTCCTTCTTTCCGTAAGCACCCTTACGACTTGGGGCTTTGTAACACAAAGAGAGATAGAAACTCAAAATCCACAGACAACGATAAGTGCTACAGCTCTAGAAGAAGATGATGATGCAGCTGCTATACCGCCATCGTCGCCATCTACTATGCGTAAAATACTCGCCACGCTTCTAGTAGTTTTCATTGTCGGCGGTTTCTTCTCGGAGATGCAAACCCCAGGAGTCGGGATCTCTTTTGCCGTATCCGTAGTAGCTTCCATTCTTTTCTTTACACTCTTCTACATAGATGGTTATGTAGAATTCCTAGATATTCTACTCTTTCTGATAGGTCTTACCCTCATACTGCTAGAAATATTTGTTGTCCCTGGTTTCGGGTTAACAGGCATTTTAGGGCTTCTTTTTGCTGTAGCAGGATTATCACTAGCCTTGGTGGATAATTCACTGATTTCTTCGCTTGATTCTAACGCAATACACGATATGTTAGTAGCCACAGCATTGGTTATCATAGGGCTCTCTATTGGCATTTTCGGTAGTATGGCGCTTAGCCATTTTCTTACTACCTCCAAACGAACTCCTGCTATGGCGCTCCATAAAGAGATGTTGGCAGAAGAGGGGTATATAGGCGTACAGCCTCTTTCGCCCGAGCTCATCGGAAGGAAAGGGATTGCCGAAACCGTGTTGCGTCCGTCAGGCAAAGTTGTTATAGATGGTACAAGTTATGATGCGATAGCACTCGGCGCTATGATTGCAAAGAGTGCTCATATTGTCGTTGCAAAGATTGAAGGTAATCAACTTTATGTAAAAGCGCTTTGAATTAGACCATCGCTTTCCACTCGTCTTACAAAGTGATATTCGGTTTTTTGTTGTATATTTTGTTTCGTTCTTAACGAAGCCAGTTTATACTGAT
>CAUVMY010000089.1:0-6121 GCA_963552845.1 uncultured Bacteroidia bacterium | reverse complement strand
TAGCACATATTGCCAATGACGAACACCTAATTGCTGCCTTTCAACAGGGACAGGATATACATGCAGCCACCGCTGCACGCGTTAACGGAGTAGCTCTGGAAGAGGTGACAAAGGAGATGCGCGAACGTGCCAAAAGAGTGAACTTCGGCATAGTCTATGGGATTAGTGCTTTCGGGCTTTCGCAACAAATTGGCACTAGTGTAGAAGAGGCAGCACGCTTCATGAAGAACTACTTTGCTCTCTACCCGAGTATTGAGGCATTTATGAAAAAAACGATTGAAGAGGGACGGGAATTAGGTTATGTAAAGACGCTGTGGGGACGCAAACGGTACATTCCCGACCTACGTGCCGACAATC
Organism: uncultured Bacteroidia bacterium; assembly: GCA_963552845.1. Classification (GTDB taxonomy): domain Bacteria; phylum Bacteroidota; class Bacteroidia; order Bacteroidales; family CAJPTX01; genus Bacteroides_D. Next base: position 5,764 of record CAUVMY010000089.1, on the reverse strand, counting down.
AGAACATACGGAGTGCTGCCGAGCGCATGGCAATCAATATGCCTATTCAGGGCACTGCGGCTGATATTATCAAGGCTGCAATGGTAAAAATATACGACCTCCTACAGGAGCATAAATGCCAAAGTATATTGACCACTCAAGTGCACGACGAGCTTATATTTGATGTCCGTATAGAGGAATTAGAAATGCTTCGTACCCTTGTGCGTAGTACGATGGAAACGGTAATAGAATTGCGTGTGCCGCTTGTGGTAGACGTTGCCGTGGGGGCGAACTGGGGGGAGTTGTAAACACCTACTCACCTAAAACTCATAAAACATTGGTATCTCGTCACTCATATCTTTAACGCCTGTCTAATACAACGACACGCGACGAATCGCCGTCAATCTTTTCTACGTGGATTTGTACTGGAATGCTCTCGTTAAGTTCTGCTACGTGCGAAATGAGTCCTATACGCCGCCCTTGTTGCTCTAGGTGTTCGAGCGCTTCAAGCACCATGCGCAGGTGATTGGGGTCAAGTGTCCCAAATCCCTCATCAATAAAAAGCATCTCTATGGTATTGCTATGCGCCGAGATAGACGAGAGTGCAAGTGAAAGAGCCAATGAAACGATAAACTTCTCACCGCCCGACAGAGTATCTACATTGCGCTGCGCCCCCATCATTTGGGTATCTACTATGTTTAGAACCAACAACGAGCGGTCTTTTTGTGATAACTCAGAGCGCTCCAACCTATAACGTGGCATTATGTGCTGTAACTGACGGTTCGCGTAGGTTATCAGATCTTGCAGCGTATAACCCTGTGCTATTTCGCGGAATTTCCTCCCATTGTTACTCCCAAACAACGCATTGAGCTCCTCCCACTGCTCAAAGAGCACCTTACCCTCTTCTAAGTTCGCCTGCAACTCGGCACGCCTCTCTCTGTTCTTCTCATCAGCGATCTTCTGCAACCTCAACTTCTGCCCCTCTTCATCAAGCGCACTCTTTTGGTTTACACACAAGTCCTGCTCTTGTCGCAATTCTTCAGGCATCTTTGCTGCGCGCGTAGGCTTTTGTTGCTCATGTTCCTCTTTTTGCTTGCGTCGTTCTTCTATCACGCCTTGCAAGCGTTGGATTTCTTGTTCCTCGTGCTCACGCTCTTTTGTGTACTGTTCAACCTCTTCTGCACTGTGCTGGTTTAACGCCTCCAATACCTGCTGTGTGTATTCGGGATGATGCACTTCCCAATCCGCAATCACGTCATTCAAAGCCGCCTTACGAAGGCGTAGCTCCTTTACTTGCCCTTCCGTTTGTGCATAAGCATTAGCCTTTTGCTCCTTTTCCTCCTTAAGCCCACGCAAGGCATCCAGATTTGCCACTTTTTCTTGTTCTAGGTTCGCTTCCTTTTGTTTGAAAACTTGCTGTAATTGATCTGTTGTTTTACCCTGCGTTAGGCTATCGCGCCTCTCTTTATGCTTGTTAAACTCTAACTCATACGCTTTCTTACGCTCATCTTCTTCCTTATAGCGACCTAATAGCTGTTCACGCTGTTCTGTGTACGTACGCGAAAGCGCTCGCGCCTGTGCCAATTCGCCCTCAAGGTTGGCTAATTTCTCCTGTTCATACCACTGCTTGCACTCTGCTTCTACCTGCCTTAACTCCTCCTGAAGCTGTTGCAGACAAGAGCCAACTTTCATTTTCCATTCGTTCGCCGCAAGCGTAGGAATCTCCTTAAGCGACTCTACTGAGGGCAGCTTTGCTCGGTAAGGCGATAATATCTCGACCAACAAGAGCCGAGACTTATCAAAGTCTTCCTGCTTATCGTTCTGAGTGGTTTGTGCACGAATTATTGCCTCCTTACTCTTCTCAAGCTCTGCTTTTGTTGCTTCCAAAGCTTTGGTAAGAACCATTGTTTCCGCCTCCAGTTCTTCTAACGATTTACCAGAAACAGCAGCCTCCCTAGTATGATACAAATGCGACGTACTTCCACATACAGGACAAGGCTCTCCTTCATACAAATGTGCTCGGAGGGTTATCACTTCTATCGAATCGCACCCAGCCAGTGTTTTAAGTCTCTCTTCTATCTCTTGCTGCCTTTGCAGATGTGTTTGATACGATGCCGAATGCGCTATATACTCTTCCTGCGCCTTGCCTATAGCACTGAAATCTTGACACAATTTACCCATCTCGGCAACCAAAGTACCTTGCAAAGCATACAAATCCTTGTAAGGAGAAAGCGCTGTTATGATTTGATTACGGTCAATGAGCTTCTTATCCAATATCTCTACACTTTTCACCTGCTGCTTCAATAGTTCGGCTACTTTTACTCCCTCTGCTTTAATACTAGTACACTTTTCCTCACTCTTCCCTCTTTCTTCCCCGCTTTTCTTTAACAACGCATCCAAATCTTCAATCTCTCTCAACGCATGATCCAGTTCCGTCCGTTCTCTTTCCAACGCTACTTGCTTCTCTTGTAGTGCTACGGACTTTACCTCTAATCCCTGTAACCGTGCGTCAAGGTGCATCAATTCCTTCTGCGCACCTTCCTGTTGCAGTGCCAACCCCTTTAGTTTCTCTTCTATTAGGACGTTTTCTTCAAGTATTTTACGTATCGCTTGGCTTTCCTTCCACGGCTTTACCCAACTATGCTTCTCATCTAACGATTGCATTGCACGCCGTTTACTCGCCATAGCTTCCTCTGCCGCTCGTAGCTCACTTACCAACTTTATAGCATTAGCGTGCCATTCGATTGCCGTACGAAGTGCAATAAGCTCTTCATCGAGCAGCTTACCCTGAGCCTCATTCGCAGTAAGCTTCTGTTCCAATTCCCCCCTTTGTTCTTCTGTCAGACACCCCAACTGTTCTATTTGCTCACGAACTCGCTCACGCTCATTCCTTAAATCATTATACCGTTTGAAAATGACAGTCGAAATTTGCGAGAAATGCTCCGTGTGGGTTAGTAGTTCCAGAAGCGTTGATTTCTCGTCAGACTTAGCTTCAAGAAAAGCGGCAAAATCGCCCTGCGCCAACAATATAGCACTCGTAAACTGCTCAAAACTTAAGCCTATTAGCTTTTGCAATAACAGAAGGTATTCCTTGCTACGCTTGGTACTATCGGCAATGAGATGATCGGCTGCATCTATCAGCGTAAGCCGCTCTGTTTGCAATGCTCCGTTGGGACGCTTCCCAGCACGCCATACCTCCCATCTAGCCGTATAAATCGCCCCCTCCGCCGTTTGAAAACGCACACTTGCATACCCTTCACCTGCACCACGACGCAAAATCTGACGCGGGTCGTTGGCACTCACTGTACTGTTGCCCACCTGTTCTACTATCTTGCCCTGCTCGCGAGTTCCATTGAGGCGCGGAATCTGATTGTAAAGGGGTAAACATATTGCATCCAACAAAGTAGATTTCCCTGCCCCTGTTGCCCCTGTTATCGCAAATAAGCCCGCACTGGCCAAAGGTTCACGATCAAAGTGTATGGTAAATTCGTCGCGAAGCGAAGCCAAGTTCTTGCCTGCCAGAGTTAAGATTCGCATTGCTTGACCTCCTGAATCGCTTCTTGCAACAAGCGTTTTAACTCATCTGGAAGTGGTGCACCATTGTAACGCTTCCGATACTCTCGTTCTGCAATCTCTTCTGGTTCATAACGATGATCGAGCACCGAGAGAGCTGATGTACTATCCCAAACTCGCGAATCTTCCGCAATTGACTTGAAAGTAAACGGTCCACGCCGAGCATAACGACCTTTAAGCACTTCTTCTACCTCTTGCTTGAAGGAGGAGGAAGGCGGAAGCTGATCAACCACCTCTATGGCAAGTATCGGCGCAAAATCATCCACGACCCCTTCCGAAAGCGTGCGGAGTTGAGTAAGAATTTCAGCAGGCGTTCCTGAGAATTTCAGAAGCCTAAGTGGCGAATCGAACGCTTCAAATGTTACACTCGTCTGGGTATCATCGATATCTACCACCACGATGCCCTGCTTTAGCTTTCGATGCGAGAATGTGGTAGCGATAGGAGCACCCGAATAGCGAATATGCTCGGCGTTATAGACACGCTGTTCGCGGTGAATGTGTCCTAAGGCAACATACGAATAGGATTCAAGATACTTCGCCAGAGAAACGCCCTCTAAACCACCAATAGGGATATATTCTATATCCTTCTCTTCGCCCAAAGTTACTCCCGACGCATACAAATGCCCCATACAAATCTTAGGACGAGAATCCTTTACAAAATGCTCTGCTAGTTCTCGGTAGAAGGCTTCGATATAGTTCTCCGTTTCATTTTGCTTCGGCGGGCAATCATTAGCTCGCAAAAAAGGAACTGCCAAGCAAAGATATTCCTTACCCGAACTGTCTTGTAGCGGAATGGCAAACTGATCGTAATCTATCGAATAATCGGCAGCATTATGCGCCACGCTTCCTTTAATATGAATATTGAGATTCGCGAGTAGTGCACTCGGCGCTTCGAGGCGAGTCCCTGAGTCATGATTACCCGCTGTAATTACTACCTGTAGCCTAGGTAAACGCTGGGTAACCTGTGTTAAGAAATCGAAGTAGGCGCGTTGAGCCGCTGTGGAAGGAGCGTTAGTATTGAAGACATCGCCCGCTACAAGCAAAACATCTGCCTCTAGGCGACAAAGCGTGTCTGCCAACCAAGCTAGAAAAACTACTTGTTCAGGAAGGCGCGCAAATTCGTAAAAATCTAGCCCCAAATGCCAGTCGGCTGTATGAACGAGCCGCATCGGCACAATATTTATTTCGATTTCGAAGCGCGCACAATACTCATAGAAACAACTAACGGCTCGTATGGACGAATTGAGCCTCTGCCTGCTTTCTTGTAGGCCAATGCACTCGGTATCAGAGCACGGAGCTTAGTCCCAGTTTTTAGCCCCACCGTAAGCCCGCTAAAGCCGCGAATTAGCTTGGCGTCTTCGCTCGCTTTGAAAGACAAAAGGTTATAACTCTTTGAAGAAGCGTAGATGCCGTGAAGCTGCGCCACATCTGCGATGTTAGTATCGAACAAATGACCTGAAAGCGAATAGATCTCGTATTGTATCCAAACCGTATTTGTTTTCTCAATTGTCGTCCCCGTTCCGACCTCAACAATCTTGCGATAAATAGAGTCGTGCTTTTCAAAACCCGCGTTCTTGCTAAGATACTCGGCAATGAGAGTTTCCTCGTGTTTTTCAGGATCAGTTATAAGCTCGTATGGCGTAACATAAAAAAGAGCGGAAGTATGATCCGCATTTGTCCATAGCCCCAATGCTTTAGCCTTAGTAGCTGTTAAACCTATTACCATCTCATCGCCTATATGTGCATTTTTGAGAGCATCAAAAACCTCATCTCCTATACCTTCAGCACTTACCTCTCTGTACTGAGGAGCATAAAAATTGGATTGCGCGTATTGGTTGTAAAGTCTCGCCTGTTCGGGGATATTTGTACCTAGACATCCCCCATCCAAATCTATTGCCCAGTAGTTGAAATAAAGCCAAGAGCCTGACTTTACACTTTCTCCTGAGGGGTTACTTTTTAATGTTTGCATAAAAGCATTCTCAGAGAGTTTTCGCGATTCGGGATAGTGGATCTGCCGATATGCGTTGAAACGAACCAATTCATCTATTTCATCGTAAGACGTACTCTTTTCGCTACAACTTGCAACGAATAGGAAACACAAACCCAAAAGAAGTAGAAGGGGAAAGGGGCGGCGCATAAAGGCAGTCATTATCTCAAATGTTTGAGTATTTTCTAGTTATTGCTTACTAACAATTTCAAAGTGAAAAATGAG
>CAUVMY010000088.1:0-6131 GCA_963552845.1 uncultured Bacteroidia bacterium | reverse complement strand
GTACGACACACTACCCTCCCTACATCCGTTTGGTGATGCTAACCCTCTCTCATGCTAGTGAAAAAGTGGTAACGGATGCCGCCAACATATTACAACAGCGTTTATGTGAACAAATGCATTGTGAGATTTTTGGTCCTATGATACCGCTCATTGCATTCATGGAACGACGCTTCCTACAGCAAATACTCCTCAAGATTCGCCCGCAAGAACTTCAATATAACAAAAGCGTCTTGTATGAGCTTGTGGCACAGTTCCGTATTCAGTATCCCGCGCTATTTGTCTCCGTAGACGTAGATCCATATTAAGAACCTATTTCTCTACTTCTAAGAGCCTACCAGTGTTTCTACACTTTCCGATAAGTGTATTACTTCTGTTTCTATAGAACGCGCCAATTCGTCAAAACGCTCGGAAACAGAGGTTTCAGCCTCTGAGTTTTGTTTCAAGGTTTGTACAGCATCTTGCATGCTATCTGCCATGCGTTCCTGCTCTTGGCTCATCGCAAGTGTGTGCTCCGTACGTTGCGCCACATTGCTTACTGTAGATTCGAGAGTTACAAAATATTCTCCCACAACCTTGATGTCGTGCACAGCTTCGGTGGTTTGTGTCTCTACTGCTAAGGCAACTCCGCGACTTTTCTCTGCCAAATTCTTAACCTCGTTGGCAACGACGGCAAAACCGCGTCCCGCCTCGCCTGCACGGGCAGCCTCAATGGCTGCATTTAATGCCAGAATGTTTGTCTGGCGTGCGAGATCATTTACTTGTAAGATATCGCGCGAAACCTCCTGAATGCTTGTCCCCAGCCGTGCGATAAGTTCTTTCCCATCCCGAGCGCTCTCCGCTGCAGCACTCGCTTCCTTCGTCATTTCGGAAGCATCGGCAGCGGTGTTGTGTATGGTCGTTTGGAACTCGAGGGTGTTTTCATTGAGCTCATGGCTTGCTGCGGCCTGTGTCGAGATGCTTTCGCGGATACGTGTAGTCCCCTCGGCTAAAAGAGTTCCACTGGCGCGTAGCGTTTGCACAGTTTCGTGCATCTGTGTTACAGTATTACGAATGCGATTTTGTAGGTCGCGTAGGTGTGAAAAAGCGCGGGCTAGGTCGCCTATTTCATCTGGTCGCTTCGCAATGAAGGCGGGGAGAGTTACGTCATTGTCTCCTTCTACAAAACGTACTACAAAATTGCGCATACTTGCCATCATACGTGTAAGACGTGTAAAGACTATGATGACAGTGATTATGACTACCAGAAAGAAGAGGACACCGAATATCCAAGATTGCCAGCGCACGTGTGCCAGCGGTACGACCAGATCTTCTAGTGGCATTACGGCTATTGTGGTATACGCATAGCCTTCGATGGGCATCCAAGCGAGTTCTACGGGTTTGCTATTCCACTGGCAATCTTTGGCATAGCCTGCCTTTTGCAGGGTAAGGTTCTGTGCGGTAGAGCCTAGCACGTTGCTAATTGTATTATTAAGATATGTGGGAGAAGTAGAGAAGGCAACCACGCCCGTAGAATCCACGATAAAAAGTTCAGTATTTGGTGAGGTCTTACCCTGTGCCAGTATGTTTTCCATACCCTTAGGCTCTATGGAAAAACAGACCATGCCGAGCGGATTGGTCAACGAACCAATGGTAATGTTGATAAAGAATAGAGAGCGTTGAATCGATTCGTCGTAATTGTAATTGAAACGAACGCGGTGCCCTAGTTTCAGGTGTTCAAAGTAGAACTGATGGTTGCCTGCGGGGTTGTCTTTTTCAATGACGTGGTCGACTTTCAGGTTCTCGTCCATGTACTCCAAGGTGCTGTTGCTAATGAAACTCACCATGGGGCATCCCAAATTCTTAATGGAGTTCAAGCGTTGTATAACCAGAGTGCGAAGCATTGTATCGCGCATGCCACTTTCTAGGAAGCGCGGGAAAACAGGGTCTTCACTCAAGATCTTGCTCAGCTCGTCTGCGCTTCTGAGCTCTGTTGTTAAGCCGCCGCTAGCTACTCGTAGGTAGGTTTCGCTTTTAACGCCCCGAATGTCGTCGAGCCAACGCGAACGTGCAGAATTGTAAATTGTAAGTGACGATGCTACTGAAAGCACCAACATCCAGATGCCGAAAATGAGTAGCATTTTCAGCAACAGACCTCCTCGTTTCATTCCGATTGACAAATCAATTATTATCAATGATAACGCAAAATGTGGACAATATGTTTTTGAAACCTTGGATTTAGACGTTTGTATGTGATAAACTCCCCATTCTTATTGAGTAAAAGTGCTCAGAGCTGTATGTCTTTGTCTCTACAGTTAGGTCTGTAGTTTTTTCACATTGAGATCGCTTGCCGATTAAGCGAGATAGTTCCATCGGTTATCATTTCGCCTAGCGTGCGAGATAGCGAAGGACGTTGTACGCCAAATTTAATCTACCTTAGCTAAGTATCGTCACAGCAACTGTAATTGTGCTACTGGCATTGCTTTACCTAGGGGGCAAGAACATTCACGTAGGTCCTACACTGCCCGCTTTCCTATCGCCCCATGTGGCAAAAGTATTAGTGAACAATTTTGGGATAGGAACAATTTCTACCGTAGACGAAGACATAAAGCTCTTCTTGTCATAGAAACTCTAAAAACAGGATATGATGGAAACGTATGAAAAGGCAACTGTAATAGCTCTTGAGGCTTCGGTAGATTATACCCCTGGCGGAGTGGTTAGCAAGCAGGTTACAAAGAACGATGTGGGCAATATCACCCTTTTCTCATTTGACAAGGGACAAGGGTTAACAGAACATACTGCCAATTTTGATGCTTTTGTGCAAATTCTGGATGGAGAGGCGGAGATTCGTATAGATGGTCAGCCTCATCATTTGAAACGAGGCGATTGTATCATAATGCCTGCTGGACATCCGCATGCGTTGCATGCAACAGAGCGTTTTAAGATGCTTCTGACAATGATTCGTGGCAAGTAGTATTCGGAAATAAATTCACTAAAAAAAGGAAGTTTGTAGATTGTTTAACGTAGTATGCAGAACATTTCGCTACGCAATAAGTCTAGTATGCTTGTAGGTGCAGCTAATTTATTACAGAGAAATCGTACTATTTGGCTGTTACCCATGCTGCATATTATAGTTGCTTCCAATTGCTGAAGTATATATGGTTGTATCCCATGGGTAAATCTCAGGAAGAACTTGATGTTGGAACAAGTCAATCAAGGATGGGGGCTCATGAATTGTTACTTAACAAGATTGTTGAATATATTTCCAGTTTGAAGAATAAAGATTCGCAGGATGATGCTCTTATTTTAAGAAGAGTTCTTCCATAACTTAAGCGTCTTCGTACGGAGGCCGACTATAGTGAAATCGAAATTGATTGTGTCAGAAGTAAACAAGTGCTTGACAAATCGCAAGAATTGTTGAAAATTTTAGAGAGGTACTTGTAATGCAGGCGAAAGAGTTTATATACAGTGAATTAAGTGAGTTTATCAAGCGTTTCCCGAAAACGCGTATTCGCTATGAATACGACAAAAATGCTTGGATGCATATACTGGAAGTATTGCCGTCTGAAGTTTATAATTCGGATAGTGATTATATCCAGTGGGAGGATGAGATCTACAAACGATTCGTTGAAGCCTTCCCTACGGAATGTATTTCCTTTATCTCTGATGGTGCACTTGTAGGAATTAAAAAGCCTGAACTAGTGGTGGAAGGGGCTGAATATGAGTGCTCTCCCATAACTTCAATCTTTGAGATAGAGCAAAGCTTTTCCACCAAAGTCATTCAGTCCAGTAGCCTTGAAAACACAGAATTTACAGAGTGTACAATAGACTATAAAACGGAATCATTTGATCTACCAGATTATTACATGGATAGCAGTATACTAAAAGCGGCATAAATATGAGTGATATTCAAAAGATGACCTCTGGGTTCAGGATAAATAATTTGATTCTACTCGAAAGCAAATTCAGTCGTATAAACGAGGTGCAATTCAAAAAGGAAACTCCTAAGCTGGATATAAAAATAGAAACGGAAGTAAGTGTACAAGATAAGATAATATCTGTAGGCGAAAAGGTTACTTTAGTGCAAAAAGAGGATGCCACCGAACAATTCTCTTTTGTAGTGAAAATGGTGGGCATTTTTGAGTGTATCGGAGAGTCTAGTCTGATAGAATATGAAGCGTTTAGGGTAAACGGCGCTGCTATAATTTTCCCGTATATTCGTGAGTATATCTCTAATACAGCCCTGAAAGCTGGGCTAGGGATGATTATTATACCGCCTGTGAATTTTACCGCTAATCAGTCAAATTAGATAGCGGTATCTTATGACTCCTCTATAAGACTTTTGTTTGCGACCTAGGCTGATAATTTATAAATAGTTCTACCCATAAATGATGGCTGTCTAGCCAGCATTTTATATTCCACGAATTCCGTCTGTGTTTAGTCCTTGATCTCCAGTTTGCTTTCCCCTTTGTGTCTCGTCTCTATCAAGTGCCTACCGTGCTACAGTCTAATCACCTTACTAGCACTAGCCATACCCTCAGAGATGCGTTGCATATTCGTTAGCCTTGTGTCACAAAGGCGACAGAGGGATTCTCAGTAGAGTAGTAGCAAGAAGTAAATCAAAGCTTGAATTTGGTTAGAAATTAAAAATTGTCGGAAAATGCTCTAATGATTTCTCCTAGGTAACTTGCTAGTTTAACGGGTACTGCATTTCCTATCATTTGTTCTAAATCGGTTTTACTGCCAATAAATTTATAGTCCGATGGGAATGTTTGGAGTAAACTCCGTTCTTTTGTGGTGAGAGGGCGCACACCCGCGAGTGTAGTAACAGGATCGTTTGGATGAAGTACGTAACCTGCTGGGATTGGGCGGTTAACGCCTCTAATTGTCGGACTGGGTTCATCTATACTGAAGATTCCGCGTCGCATATAGCTGCGGGGATGTCTATAGTAATAATTGATGCCAAGACTGTCTCCTAAATAATCCCGTACAGTCATACTTTCTTTCGCTTGGTGCTGTAAGAGAGGATAAAGTAAAAAATTATCTTCTGCCCAGAGCTTACCAATGAGAACAAATCGTTTTCTTTTCTGTGGTACACCACAAAGGCTAGCATCTAATACGAGTTCCGTCAGACCATAACCAGATTCTTTGAATAACGTACGCGCTATTTGTAATTTTGTAGAACTTGAAATGCGAGCTACATTTTCCATTAAAAACCACTGAGGACGTACTTTTGCCACAATGTCTGCAAATGAGACTGTTAGATCGCCTCGTCCATTATTTTCATCTCGCTTTCCTGCCGATGAAAAATCCTGACATGGTGAACCACCGATTATTATATCGGGAGTAAATTGGTTAATTTCTCTTGCAGCCCGATCTGTATTTAGCAGATCTAATGTAATGACAGGGTGTTTGAAGTTTAAACTATATACAATGTTTGCAGCCGCCCAGTTGTCAAAAGCACTTAGAATTTCAAAACCCGCGAGTTCAAATCCTTTGCTCAAACCACCACAGCCGCTAAAGAGATCCACTGTTCGCATCTTCTAGTCAAAGAGGTTAGGAGTATTTACAATTACCGCATCTAGGCGACGTTCAGGACTTAAAAAATTTTGTCCGCCACCTAGAATGATGTTTTTAATTTCATTCTTTTTTATTCTCGGGTGAGTTAAGAAATTACAGTGTAAAAATTGATGAGTTCGTGTCCCTGCAAGAGCAAATGCCTTATCATTGGCGTAGTTGTACGAAAGGTTTTTTATTGTCCGTATGTAATCAAACTGACCATATACAGTGTAATCTAATAGCATGCGATAAAGCCAGATTATAGTTCGCTGAAAACGACTAATGCCATGCGGATGGTTATTAGATTCTGAAGTACAGCACATCTGTATTGTTGCCAAATTAGACCAAACGAATACATCGATACAATCATCGGCTAATTGCATTTTAGCCCCAAGAGTCTTCCAAACAGGCTGAATGATAAGTGGCGATTGCTTTTTATGGAGATCGAATGAGACGCGAAGAATTGCTGTCTCTATTTCCCTATAGTGAGGTAAAACATCATCTACTTCTTCCCAATGATTAATTTTTGGAATAGGTGCTAATAGCTCCCGCATTCGATTACGTTTGTTATTAGGATAGTTTGCACAAATACTACA
>CAUVMY010000087.1:0-6136 GCA_963552845.1 uncultured Bacteroidia bacterium | reverse complement strand
AGCGAGATCGAAAGGTAGAGCTCGCAACAAATCGGCTGCAAATACAAAAGCTCCATTAAGAATACATAGCGCCAAAGGTTCTTGTTTTTTTTCAAACCCTGTAGTTATTTGCTTTGCAAGTCGCTCAACGGCATCGTGTAAAAACTCGCGGGCGTATAGGCGCTCGAAGGTTAATCCTAGAAGATTGACGTGTTGCAGTGTGTTCATTCTATCTTTCCTCCTCGTAGTAAGCCGCGGTCTGAAAGTTGAACAAACTTGATAATCTCTTCCAATTCGGGTGTTGGACGCATCTCTTGTTCTATCTTTTCTACCCCTTGCGAAATATTCATCCCCTCGCGATAGAGTAGCCGATAGGCTTCTTGTATTTCTTGAATGAGTTCGGCGGGGAAGAGACGTCGTCTCAGTCCCACTACATTGAGTCCGCAAAACATGATGGGTTCTCGCCCTGCTATGACGTAGGGGGGAACATCCTTATTGACTTTTGTGCCCCCTTGTACCATTACGTGTTTGCCGATACGCGTGAATTGGTGAACTAGTGTGCCACCAGAGAGTATCGCATAGTCATCCACTTCTACCTCGCCTGCCAATTGAACACAGTTGCCAAGTATTACGTGGTTATGGATTAGACAGTCGTGTGCAACATGCGCGTAAGCCATTATGAGGCAGTCTGAACCTACTTTCGTAATTTGTTTCGCAAGTGTACCCCGATTTATCGTCGTGCACTCGCGGAGCGTTGTATCGTCTCCAATTTCTACGGTAGAATACTCGCCCTTAAATTTCAAATCTTGAGGGATGGCAGCTATCGTTGCACCTGGAAATATCCGACATCGTTGTCCGATGTGAGCCCCGTCAAAAATAGTTACGTGCGAACCAATCCATGTTCCATCGCCTATCGTAACGTCGCCTGCTATGTATGCAAACGGTTCTACTACGACATCCTTGCCTAATTTCGCCTCGGGCGCAACGTAGGCTAATGCGCTGACTGACATATTCTCTCTTACGATTTACGAGCTATTTGTGCCATTAAATCTCCTTCGGCAACGAGGGTATTCCCTACATACGTTTCGCCATGCATTACTGCCATGCCGCGCCGCACAGGGCTAACCAACTCAAGGCAGAGTAGCAACGTATCGCCCGGTACCACTTTCTGACGAAAACGGACGTTGTCAATACGAAGGAAGTAGGTAAGATAGTTCTCGGGATCGGGAACACTGCTTAAGACGAGAACTCCCCCAACTTGTGCCATTGCTTCTACTTGTAGAACACCTGGCATTACAGGTGCGCCTGGGAAGTGACCTACAAAAAATGCCTCGTTCATTGTCACATTCTTAATGCCGATTACCTTAGTTTCGGAGAGCGACATAATTTTATCCACCAACAAAAATGGTGGACGATGTGGGAGCAGTTGCATCACCTGCTGGATGTCTAGAATTGGGGGAGCAGAGAGGTCTATTTTGGGTGCCGTGCTCTTTTGCTGCTGCTCTTGGTTTTTATAAGCTTTTCGGAGCATTTTTGCGAGTTCCGTGTTCGCATGATGCCCAGGGCGAATGGCCACTATGCGCCCTTTCAGACGTACGCCTACAAGAGCTAAATCGCCGAGAACGTCTAGCAACTTATGGCGTGCGGGTTCATTTTCGTAATACAAAGGTTCATTGCTTAGGATACCGTTCGCTGTAGGGCGAACCTTGGGTTTGCCAAAAAGGTTTGCTAAACGATCGAGTTCCTCCTGCGTAACACCACGTTCTAAGATTACGAGTGCATTCTCTAAGTCGCCACCCTTGATGAGGTTATGATCGCGCAGAATTTCCAGTTCATGCAAGAATACAAATGTGCGCGAATTGGCGATCTCGTTGGTGTAATTGCTATTCTCATCAAACATCGCAAACTGATGTCCGAGGACTTGCGATTGGTAATCGATGAGAACGTTTACTGTATACTGATCGTCGGGATAGAGCGTAATTTCTACGCCTGTCGCAGCATCTTTGAAGAATATTTTTTCTGAAGGACAAAAATATTCTACCTCAGCATTCTGTTCTATAAGCCCAACCTCTGCTATTTGGCGGGCATATTCGCGAGCACTTCCGTCAAGAATGGGTACCTCGGAACCGTTGAGGTGAATCTCTGCATTGTCTACGCCCAGCGTCCAAAGAGCCGACATAAGATGCTCTAAGGTACTAACTCGGGCTTTGCCCTCCTCTATGGTTGTGCCGCGGGAGGTATCTACCACATTTTCGGCGAGGGCATGAACAATGGGATGCCCCACTAAATCGTCGCGTACAAAGAAGATCCCGCTGCCCGCAGGGGCAGGACGTATATCTGCTTCAACCTTCGCGCCTGTGTGTAACCCTTGCCCCGCTACGTGGATGGGGGCTGCTAGCGTCTTTTGTTTCGCCATTCGTCTCTCCAAATACGTCGTTCAACACCAGAAAACAATACAATTGCTTGTATACAAAGATAACGAATTTGCTATAGTCGCAGTGTCCTCGTTATTCTAGACAAGGCATCCTTGTCTGAAGCGGTGTTTCTTGCCTCTACAAGTTGTACAATGATAAGAATTTCCATACAGCGCATCGCAATACACAACTTGTTTGAACCTTTTTCTGTTGTATAGGTGAAATTTTCTACAAGCATATACCTCCCCTCAATCTAGCTGTCGTGCATTTTATGTATAAAATACGGTTATGTACTTTGAGTCAGAGTACTACGATAGGGCAAAAAAAAATCCCCTCCCGAAATGGGAGAGGATGTCCTCCTTTTGACTTTATCTCTTTATTCTGTCTTATTTGTAGCTTGTTGCGGTTTAGGAATTAGCGCTTTGCGCGAGAGACGTAATTTGCCCGTCTTTGCCTCAATCTCAAGTAATTTCACGTCTACTTCGTCACCCACCTTGAAGTAGTCTTCTACCTTCTCTACGCGTTTCCAATCAATTTCCGAGACGTGCAACAAACCATCGCGGTTGGGCATAATCTCAACAAATGCTCCGTAGGGAGTGATCGATTTTACTTTACCGTGATAGATCTCGCCAACTTCTGGGATAGCAACGATGGCATTGATGCGCTTGCGCGCTGCTGCCATAGCATCTAACGAGGAGCTGTAGATGGTAATAACTCCCTTGTTGTCTACTTCTTCGATGTTGATCTGCGTTCCTGTCTCGCGCTGCATTTCTTGGATTACCTTACCACCAGGTCCGATAATTGCACCGATCATATCACGTGGAATAGACATCTGCTCACTACGTGGTGCATTGGGTTTTAGGTCGGCACGCGGCTCTGGAATGGTCTCGAGAATTTTTCCGAGAATGTGCATACGTCCCACGCGAGCTTGTTCGAGTGCCTGTGCCAGAACCTCGTAGGGTAGCCCATCCACCTTAATATCCATCTGTGTCGCTGTAATACCGTCGCGTGTCCCCGTTACTTTGAAGTCCATGTCGCCGAGGTGATCTTCATCGCCCAAAATATCGGATAGGATAGCGAAGCGTTTATTTTCGGTATCGGAGATCAAGCCCATGGCTATCCCCGAGACGGGTTTACGCATTTTTACCCCTGCATCCATCAATGCCAGCGTGCCTGCACATACTGTTGCCATGGAGGATGAGCCGTTCGACTCCAGAATATCGCTCACGACGCGAATGGCGTATGGGAATTCTTCCTCTGGCGGAAGCATACTTTTCAGAGCACGGTGTGCCAAATTTCCGTGTCCAATTTCGCGACGTCCAGGTGCACGTGTTGGGCGTGCCTCCCCAGTGGAGAAGGGCGGGAAGTTGTAGTGTAGCGTAAAGCGTTCGCTGCCCTCATAGAGCACCTCATCCACCATTTTCTCATCTGACTTTGAACCGAGGGTTACAGAGCACAAAGATTGTGTTTCGCCGCGGGTAAAAATCGATGAACCGTGTGTGCACGGCAAATAGTCCACTTCGCACCAAATGGGGCGTATTTGGTCGGTTTTACGACCATCTAAACGTACTTTGTCGTTTAATATCATCTTACGCATTGCCTCTTTCTCTACCGCATGGTAGTAACGGTTTACCATAACCGTTAGGGCAGGGCGCTCGTCTTCGGCAATGGTTTGCCAGAAGTCGTTTAGTAGCCCTTCAAAGGCTGCTGCACGTTCTTGTTTAGGCAGTTGCGACTTTGCAATGGTATAAGCGCGGTCGTAGCAAAAATCGTGTACACGCTGACGGAGTTCTTCGTCGTTTGTCTCGTGGCAGTAGGTGCGTTTTACGATACCTAACTCTTTCGCCAACTCGATCTGTGCATCGCAGTGACGCTTTATTTCTTCGTGTGCCACACGAATGGCCTCGATCATCACATCCTCGCTCACCTCGTTCATCTCGCCTTCTACCATGAGGATGTTCTCACGTGTGGCGCCCACCATTAACTCTAGATCGGCACGTTGCAAATCGGAGTATTTGGGGTTGATGACAAATTTGCCATCAATACGTGCTACGCGTACCTCAGAGATTGGACCTCCAAAGGGAATATTGGAGACACTGAGTGCAGCAGAAGCTGCCAGCCCAGCCAAAGCATCAGGCATTTCTTCAGTTTCTCCAGAGAAGAGGATCACGTTTACGATGGTGTCTGCGTGATAGTCGTCTGGGAACAATGGACGCAAAGCTCGATCGACGAGGCGAGAAACGAGAATTTCGTAGTCAGAAGCCTTCATCTCGCGCTTAAAGAAGCCACCAGGGAAACGCCCAGCAGCGGAGTATTTTTCGCGATAGTCTACACTAAGCGGCATGAAATCAACATCTTCGCCTGCCTCTTGCGCACTAACTACCGTTGCGAGCAACATGGTGTTGCCCATTTTTAACATCACAGAACCGTCTGCTTGCTTTGCCAGTTTCCCCGTTTCGAGAACGATGGTACGTCCATCGGGCAGTGTGATGGTCTTTTCTATTACTTGCATATTCTTGATTGACACTTTTGGCACGATTGCAAATACCCTCTTGCAATTTGATGCGCCAACGAAATTACTTTGTAAAATAAGTGGTGCTTTAATGACTTTTGCACTAAAGCACCACCCTAGGCTTTCTCCGAAATTATCGGCGTAAATTCAATGCTTTAATAATCGCACGGTAACGCTCAATATCTACCTCTTTCAAATAACTTAGAATCTTGCGCCGACGTCCGACCATTTTGAGTAGTGCACGCTGCGTAGAAAAATCTTTAGGGTGCGTACGCAAATGCTCGGTGAGGTGGTTGATACGGTAGGAAAATAAAGCCACTTGTGCCTCTGGCGAACCAGTGTCTTTATTGGACTTCCCGTACTGACCGAAAAGCTCCTGTTTCTTTTCAGAAGTTAAGTAATCCATGAACACAAATATTTATCCCACGTATGTGGGTGGTTAAACTAGGGCACAAAATTACGAAATATTTAGCGCTTGGCGCAAAAGGAATAAAGACAGGCGTTTTGTGTTGTCTTTCACTCCTCTGGGCTTGAGTAATTAAAATTGCGTTAACGGTACTATGATATTGAGCTGTAGCACCATCTCATGGTACGCCTATTCTACCTGATTCTCAATGTACTATAATGGGAACGCCTAGTTTCTACGATTTGATAATCAATGTATTATTGCGCATCGTTGCTACGTTCAGCTATGAAGCCATGTTTTTCGCACTGAAAGTGCAGCACAATCTAGCTTAGGACTGGGTGCAATGCGTATTTTTATAATCGCATTGCGCAACTCTTAACTCACCCCTCCTCATTTAAAGAAATTGAGGTTTTCCTAATCAAAAAAGTCTCTCCCCACGTCTCAAGGCGATCCCCCTCTAACGTCGCCCACAAACGTTTCCTAGATTATATAACGAAAACATAATAATCACACAATCCTGCACAAAAATAACAAGATTTCTTGGCGATATACTAAATATTTGAGAGAAAAATGCGCCCGATAAACACGTAAAGCGCTAGTAATTAGATGTCTATAGGCGTGGCTTCAAGCCACAAACTGACCGAAAATCACAGCACAAAAATAACAATTATCGCAGAGCGCCACGGTGCAGTACCACCTAGGGGCGTGGGCGACGCATTTTGCAGCGGGTAACGTCAATTCGCCTCGCACTGTAGTTGCTCGACGTGTTACTTTTCGCACTGAAAGTGCAGCACAATCTAGCCCAAGGCGCTTTATAGTTAATAG
>CAUVMY010000086.1:0-6160 GCA_963552845.1 uncultured Bacteroidia bacterium | reverse complement strand
AATACGATAGCTCGTATTTTGCACCTGCTTGTACCGCTACGGGAGCTTGCTCGGTGTTTTTGAAATAGATCACTGAGGAGCGTCCTGCGTTAAGGTACAGCCGTAGTGCATAGTTCCCACTATGCGCCTCTGTCGATTTCTCGGGACTGAGAGTGGTGTTGATACTCCAATGTATAGGCTTGTCATAGAGCCCCTGTTGACGAAATGTCTCAAAATCGCCATTCTCTATGAGCTCTACTCCAATTTGTGCTTGCAGTCCTAGCGGACTCCCCAAAAGAAGCAAGAGAAGCCACAGTGGTGTTCTGCCTAATAGCTTTTTCATTGTTCTCATCGATTTCTTTTTACTTCTTCCAATGCAATACCAAAACGCTGACCAATTATAGAGGCTATGTGTTGTAATGCACCCTCGGTGTCAGTTGTTCCTTGTAAGCGTTCAGTATCCCAAAGTCCGCGTCCAGAGGTTAGTTCTTCAAGCATGGTTTGTACTTCTGCATGGCTAAAAAATGATGAGCCATCTTCCTTACGGGTGAAGGGGAGCGCATACAGAGCGCCACATCCTTGTGAGATAAAGAACAACGCATTGCGGATCTCCTCTGCTAGGTTTGCCTCTGTATTCTCACCTACGAAAGCTCGCATGGCACGTACGGCAACTACCTTGGAAAGTTCTTTGCGGATGTTTTTAATTTGTAGCTCTACCGAATCGTAGCGATAGCGTGTAAGAGCTCCTCTGCCACGTGCAAAGGCATTGTAGAGATTAATTTTACTATCGCGCAAAATGGCAAGACCATTCCCTTGTGTGTACGGAAGCCAATATTGGTAGTAGCCATAAGCCAAATCCCAATGATGTTCTAGTTCTGTGTAGTTGCGTCCTGCCAATACTTCCGCATTTTGGTGTGCTGTTCGTAGTGCCTCGTTTTGGAATAGCGCATCATCTAGGTGTACATTGAGCACCTTGTCCAGATAGATGCTACCGTCCGCAATGCCCTGAAATAGCTCAGCCACTACGACTCCTTTCGCATCCGCAAAACAGAGGTTGGCGTCGCCTATATTTACGCCTAGGTATCCGCCTTTTCCTTCTTCGGCTGGCGTATTCCGAATCATCGAAGCATTAGGCTTTCCGTAACCCGACAGCTCGCAGCTTTTTGTGAAGATGTCTTCCACTTCGGCTAGTAATTGTGCACGGTTTGCTTCGTGTTGGGACGATGTTGCAATTTCTTCTTGAGGCTTTAGTCCAAATTCTCCGTTTTCGTAGTAGCCGCGTGCCAACTTATAAAGTTCCTCGTTCGTGAAATTCGCTTCGTGTAAGTGGCGATAGGTGAGGTCTACAGCCTCCTTGAGGAGCTTGCATTCGAGTATATCAACACTGCTGTTGCCCGCACGCTTGAAGTTGTAAGTAGGGTCAGGGGTTACTATTCCCTGATAGGTACTTTCTACCGTTTCATTTTCCCACTTGTCGCAGGCGGTAATGAGTGGGAGTAAAGCGCAACCTAGCAATAGTGCGCAACACGTATTCCGAACAGTCATGGTACACACCTAGGTTAAGGTAAAATAATGTAGTTGCAGTATGGTGCTGGGATGGGGTTAATTCCCTCAGCATTTTGGTGTTGTTCTGTTGCCAAAGTCTTCACGACCGTGTAGCCATCAGAACACTTCGCAGCGAGTGTTGCTTTTATTGAAGCGCCGCGATCGCCCCCTCCGCTCACCGATAGGTACATGGGGAAGCCCGATTTTGCCTTGAAAACAACCTTATACTCTTCGCCAATTTTCATTTGTGCATCCGCATCGGGCGTGTTCTTATGTGAGGCGACGAGGTGTAGAGCCTTGTCTTCGCCTACATACTTTACAACAAATGTAGAGGTCACTTCGCCGCTTCCTGTATCTTCCTCATTAAAGGTGCATGTTAGCGTTAGCTCGTATTCGCGCACATGATCGGTGATTTCTACGCCTGGGTAGCGGAATAGTTTTTTGGTAAGCTGTGGGTCGCAGTGGCGAATATTTTGCTCGTCGTATGAAACCACGGGTTTATCTATGCCACCGAAAGGGAAGAGCGCATTGTAGTCTTCGTCTGGCGTGTCGGGGTTGGGTTTTGTACACGAGAGCGTAACAAAATATGTGGCGAAGGTGGTTAGCAGAAGTATGTATTTTACAAATTGCATTGTCCTGTTCCTCATTATTTCTTATCCCATATCTCCGCCTTAAAGCCCGTATACTCGCCTTCGGGATGCAAGTGTTTGCTTACCAAGCGTGTGGTACGAAGTAAAGGGTCGTAAACGGAGACTAGCTCGGCAATAAATACATCTCCCTCGCGCACGAAATCATGGAAGATATATTTGCTATCGTAGCGCAGACCTGCCTGGAACGTTATCCCCAGCTCTGTACCCGCATACCCCGATCCTAATCCGACTTGCTCCTTGGGCGGATCGGTTGGGAGGGGGGCTTTCTTCTGTGCAAAAAGGAAAAGATAGTAGCGTTTGTCACGTATTTCCTTGAGATAGCGTTTGTTGGTTTCTACATCGCGCTTTACGTACATATCGCTCTGAAAATAGGTACGAGCGCCTCTGTAAATACGAAGCTGTGGGTTCGTCATCTCTTCAAAAAAGTGCCTATTCTCTTGTGCTTTGCTCACAACTTCGGTGAAATCCTCTGCTTTGTCTAGTTTGTGCAAAACAACGTATTCGCGTGCAGGCTCAATGTTCCGTGCAGTACGGAAGAGGAGATCCCCGTCTTCGTTCTTTCGTACGAACAGGAAATCGCTTGCTCCCATATAGT
Source organism: uncultured Bacteroidia bacterium (assembly GCA_963552845.1). Taxonomy (GTDB): domain Bacteria; phylum Bacteroidota; class Bacteroidia; order Bacteroidales; family CAJPTX01; genus Bacteroides_D. The sequence continues at coordinate 3,391 of CAUVMY010000086.1, read as the reverse complement.
TCGCATTTACAAGACGATGGATATAGCTGTACGTTTCAAAGCTTAGTTGTGTAAAACTGTTGCGTCCGACGAGATACTCACTCCGTGCCACCGTTGTCGCACTTTCCGAATCAAAATCGGCAAGCATTTCCACAACGTTGTCTGGCGTAAAACGCATCGTAAAACAGATGCCACCATAACCCAACCGTCCGCTAAAAAACGGGATTAGCTCAGTGGGGTTGGAGAACAGCAACGAATCGGTACGCGGAAAATAGAGTAAACGCCATCCGTACGGGGCACTGACAAGCTCTTGCCGAAGTGTCTCTATGCTCATTTTACTACGAGCGGCTGGCGAACTGTCAAATATTTTCTCCTTGTCGTCGCAAGCAACATGCAAAAAACACAAGACGAGCAGAAGAGAGGTATAAAGTATCCGATAGGACATAGATTAGCGATTTTTGAGGTATATATCAATTCTTCGTACACTCATGAGCTGCATCCGAAGGAAGTCTATGTGCCATTCCTTTTTTATGTATGCGTCCACGAACTTTTGTTTTTCGGTAAACTCCTTGTGGGCTTGTTCCGCCTCCTTTGCATAGCGCTGATGTACACTAGGATCTGGGTCTGGTTCATCGGCATCTTCGGGAGTTGCCGCACGTTGTGCCGCATCGTTTATTTCCTGCGGACTCCTTACGAGGGTTGTACTTACGATTTCGGCAAAGTCGTCTTCTGCAGAGAGAAACGAGAGCATTGTATAAAATCCGCGCATATTCGCCCATCCGTTTAAGCCAAATTTTTCTTTCGGTGTCGTATAGCTCCCGAGGGGAGAGGCGATGAGATCGGTAGACCCGCGAGTATAACGTGCCTCACTAATCTTTAGGAAAGCATCGCGTTCGTATGGCATGAGTTCCATGAGTCGTTTTGCCATCTGATGGTGAAAACTGCGAAGTAGCACATAGAGAGTCTCTGCTTTTTTAGGGTCGAAGTCATTTACATTGTAGAGGCTTATTTCTGCTGCGCTCGTTTGTGGGTTGTAAAGGAGTTCTACTCCGTTGTTATCGGGATTCCCACCTCCGTAGAGAACAATACGCAGTGGCGAACGCCCTTTTAAGAAACTCTCGCCTCCGAGTTCAGGGTTGGTGTAAAGTTCAAATCCGAGTTCACATACCGCCTCGAGTACGTCTTTAACCTTTTCCAGTTTTGGCGGATATACATACGTCCCTTTGCCTGCCGTGTTCTTATCCCAACGGTACTGTACTTCCACATTGTAAGGTGTTACGAGGTTTGCGTGTATCCAGTCGTCCAGCTCTGTGCGCTCTATTTGGCGACGATTTGCCTCTACTACGCTGTGCGGATCAAGCTTTTCTTTGCAGGAAGAAAAAACAACGGGAAGAAGAAATAGTAATAGAATTTTTAATGCGTCCATGTCGTTCAGAATTCGGATTGCATCGCTCTTTTATGCATCGCTAGTGTTGTCGTTGTTGTCTATCGCGGGGATTAGGTTCTAGACCGCGGCGCTGTGCTTCGGACGGAATTTGCAGGACTTTCCGCAAGTCTTCCTTTTCCAAGGGGAAGTAATAGGCACTTTTTGTCGATCGTTTTACGGCGATATGAAAACGACGAATATCGAACCAGCGTAACCCCTCTTCATAGAATTCTTTTCGTCGGAAGTCAACGATCATTTTCACCATAGCCAATTGTTTGAGCGAGAGTCCATAACTTGGTGAAAGGAGGTCGTAGTTTGCGGCACTGGTAGAGGTGTACAAGGCGCGTTCCATGGTGGGGACGTAGCCGAACTTAGCCTCCATGTATTCTACAAAGTCGTCAATAGCACGATCGTAGTCGCGTAGCATGACGTAGGCTTCCATTCTGTTCAGTAAGACCTCGTCGGCAGAGAGGAGGACATTGGTGACGTATAGCCCACGCGGTTTTGCACCTACGCTCTCGGTTGTAGCTAGTTCATCGAACTTTGCCAAGTAACGCCCATTAGTTAACGGAGCGGGCGAATTGGTAAAGATGTAGAAGCCTTCGAACTGCGTGGAGACATCGCCCAGCTGTTCGTGATATTTTTTGTTGAATACGTCGTGTACAGTACCAAGCCGAGTACTAGTAGAGCCGTATCGCTCGAGGGGCATTTGGCGTGCTAAGCGCGATTCGGTGGTTACAAGAAGTAGGTTTGCGGGCTCATTCGGATTGTTGTATGTCCGATACAGATCCTCGTGTCGGAACTCTAGGTTACGCGCGTATTGCCACCAAGGGCGCAAATAGGGCTGTGGTTTTGCCCCTAAAACGTAGTTGGCGTACTCTATTACAAGATTCCACTCTCCCTTAAATAGGTAGAACCGAGACGCAAAAGCATACGCAGCACGTTTGTTGAAGTGGAATTTGGGCTGTTTGTAATAGGCATCATTTACAAGTGTGATCCCCAACTTCAGGTCTTCCTCTATTTTCTGGTAGACCTCGTTAACCGTTCCGCGTTTGTAATCTACCAAAGCGTGTTTTTCAGGCTTCGTTACGTAAGGGATGCCCAGACTGGCAGCAGACGCTCCGTAGGGTTCTGCCCAAATGTTTACTAGCATGAAGTGGAGGTAAGCGCGCAGAAGGAATGCTTCGCCATAGAGTGCCTTTACTCGTTCCGTTTTAGGGTAGGACTTGAGCAGTTCTAGGGCTTTGTTGGCTTGTGCAATTCCCTTGTAACAAGCGTTCCAATAGTTCAACGGGGTATCGAGATCCTCCTGATCATAATCTTCCCAGAAGAACATAGCTTCGTTCAAACTGTTGTGGACACCTCCTGTGCGCTCTGCCACGTTGTCTGTTCGTGGCTCGAGGAAGGGGATGTAGCTCGCCTCTGGGTAGGCGCCTGTCAGAAGTTCTGCAATGCGTTCCTCACTGTCTATGTCGATAGATAGGTCGGAGTCGGGATTTTTATCCAAAAACTTATTGCAACCCGTAGCAGCGAACAAGAGTGCAAAAAATAAAGAGTATACGATACGTCGCATGTTGTTCGAAGGCGGTTTTAGAAGGTCACGTTCATAGAAAGCGTGTACTGTTTGGGGGTAGGCAATGAAACTCCGCCAGATTTGTAGTACTCAGGGTCTTGCCCTTTCAGACGCTTATCGGAGTATATGAGGAAGGGGTTGGTGACATTGAAGCGGAAATTTATCGAACGAAGCCGCAATTTCTCCACATAACGGTCGGGCAAATGGTATGCGAGCGAGATGTTTTTCATTCGAACAAAAGAGCCATCGGCTACACGGTTCTGCGAATAGTTGTAAGTGTTGTAGGCACGCTCGATATTCTCTTTTCCAACCTGATCGATCAATTCTTGTGAGGGGAGTACGGGAACGTCCGTTTTCCACTCATCACCAGGATTAAGCCAACGGTTGTAGTATTCGGAGGAAAAAACGTTGAG
>CAUVMY010000085.1:0-6246 GCA_963552845.1 uncultured Bacteroidia bacterium | reverse complement strand
TCCAGCTCCAATTGCAGAGAGTTCGTCGGGCGTAGTGCACAGGGCGGTACGATCTGTTGTAGTGTTGCTAACTACAAAACCATCAATGCCTTTTTCTAAGGCTACCTTTACCGTATAGGTCAGTTCCTCTTCTGTGGGGTCTGCTCCTAACTTAAGTAGTAAGGGTTTGTAAGTTGATTGCTTTTGTCGTGCCTCTACAAGAGCTTCTACGATAGGAGCTAAGGTGTCTTCGCGCTGTAGTGCACGCAAATCTTTCACATTGGGGCAACTCACGTTTACCACAAAGAAGTCCACGTAGGGATAAAGCGTTTCCAACCCTTTTGTGTAGTCTGCGACGGCATTTTCGTTGGTTGTTGCCGTATTTTTACCTAGGTTGCCAGCTATGGGTATTACTCGTTTTTTTCGTTGTTTCAAGCGATTTATTACGACCTCTAGCCCTTCACTATTGAACCCCATACGGTTTATGAGCGCTTCGTCTTTTATGAGGCGGAAAATCCGTTTCTTCGGGTTACCTGGCTGGGGGAGTGGAGTCACCGTACCTACCTCCATGAAGCTGTACCCCATAGTCTCTAAACGGTCAGCGAGTTCGCCGCCTTTGTCGAAGCCTGCTGCAAAACCCACCATCCCATGGAAGTGTAAGCCCATTAAGTCGCGCTCTACTTCTTTTTTCCGCCTTCCATAGGTGCTGCGTAAGAGTACGCGTGTTGCAGGACAACGTAGCAGGCGCGATGCCCACCACATCATGGTATGGTGTACGGTCTCGCCGTCTATACGAAAAGCAAGCGGGCGCAACAATTGCTTATACATGGGCAGAGCGGTCAATAGTCTCGGCTACGTCGTAACGATTGGTTTTGGGAGTAGCGCGCACAATGAGTTCGCCAATGAACCCCGCAAGAAAGAGCTGTGCTCCCAAAAGAACCATTACTAGTGCAATGTAAAAAAGCGGCTGTAACACGATTTGTCGGAAAGGTATATGGTGTGCAAGGGCGAGTAGTTTGTTGACAATAAGTATGATAACTATTACTCCACCCGCTAAAAATGTTAACGTGCCGAGGATACCAAATAGGTGCATGGGGCGCTTCCCGAAACGAGAGATGAAGGAGAGTGTAAGCAGGTCTAATGCGCCGTTCACGAAACGCGAGTAACCGAATTTTGTAGTCCCGTATTTTCGTTCATAGTGTGTAACTACCTTTTCGCCAATGTGGCGGAAACCAGCATTGTAAGCGAGTGCGGGGATGTAACGATGCATATCGCCATAGAGCTCTACGCTTTTTACTACCGTGTGTCGGTACGCTTTCAGACCACAATTGAAGTCGTGTAACTTTACGTGTGTTACTGCGCGGGCAGTTGCGTTGAAAAATTTACTTGGTATGTTCTTCGAGAGTACAGGATCATGCCTTTTTTTCTTCCAACCCGATACGAGGTCATAGCCCTGTACTGTGATCATCTGGTAGAGTTCGGGGAGTTCGTCGGGCGAGTCTTGTAGATCGGCATCCATTGTGAAAACCACCTTGCCCCGCGCTTGGCGGAAACCAACTGTCAGAGCCGCTGATTTCCCGTAGTTCCGTTGAAAGCGGAAACCGCGTATGTGAAGATGAGCAGGACAGAGGTTACTAATAATGCTCCACGATGCATCGGAGCTCCCATCATCGACAAGGAGTATTTCTGCCACCCAGCCTTGTGCCGCTACCACACGGTCGATCCACGCCACTAGCTCGGGCAGAGATTCTGCCTCATTGTACAAAGGCACAATGACGCTCACATCTGGCTGTGACGCGGTCGTATACTCTTCTGACATGTAGAACTATTTATGGAAGTTGATTACCGTCGTCTTGTCATGGCGGCTGCCACGAGAGAGGCGATAGCGCCTGTCATCCACGTTCCTATCAGACTAGAACCAATAAGCCAACCAGGCGATAAAAAGAAGCGTGCCATTTTCATGCTTTGCTCGATCATTTCGTCATCAAATCCGAATTTTTCATATTGTTCGATCGTTTGTTGCTCCAGTTCGTGGATAAAATTAGGCTTCAGAACGAAGATTGTGAGAGCAAAAAAAGCGGTCAATATAATAGAAGCGAAAACGGCTTGATACATGCCGAGTTTAACTGCTTGCCCGTAAGCGTAAGGAGTGTTGGGGACAGTATCGCGGTATGTTTTCATACTGTAGTATAAGAATACCACTGTAATAGCGAAGTTGAGCATGCCTATGCCGAAGCCAAGTACGCCTCCGTTGGCTTTTAGGATAAAATTTTGCAAAACTGAGATGAAACAAAGTCCCAGCCCTGTGTATAGTCCCCACAGACTAGCGTGAGCTGTCATGGGCGGGCGTTGTGCACTTTCGAGTTGATTGTATTCCATGATAAATAGGGTTGTACTTATTTGTAGTACAAAGTTACACAACTAGGGGAAAAAGTTTTGGGTGTCCCTCTAATATATTTCAGATTGTTTATTGTCTTTTTCGGGTGAGGGTGAGCCAGAACGATAAATAGGTGTTTTTACGTGCCTTCCTCTTGCTGTTATTCGTTTTGCACTTGCTTTGTACAATCGTACATATACAACTTAGCCCAAGGAGTTACGTACATAGAACGTTTGCCTTGGGCTAAGGTCTTTTCCTTTTTTGTCGCTAGTAGCTTGACAAAATGTTGAATTGCGTCCTGCTATTTCCGATACACTTCGCCTATTGTTTTATTGTGAGATGCAATTCGTCGAGTTGTGTCTGATCGAGAGTGGAAGGACTTGCAATCATTACATCGCGTCCAGCATTGTTTTTTGGGAAAGCGATGTAGTCGCGAATAGAATCTGCACCACCGAATAGCGAGCATAAACGGTCAAAGCCGAATGCGATACCTCCGTGTGGCGGTGCTCCATAACGGAAAGCATCTAGCAAGAAACCAAATTGAGCTTGTGCACTCTCTTTTGTAAAGCCGAGTGCGTGGAACATACGCTCTTGTATATTGCGATCGAAAATACGAATGGAACCACCGCCGACCTCTGTTCCATTGATAACCATGTCATAGGCGTTAGCACGCATAGCGCCTGGGTTAGTTTCAAAGAGCTCTATATCTGCGGGGTGAGGCGAAGTAAAGGGGTGGTGCATGGCATAGAAGCGTTGTGTTTCTTCATCCCACTCAAAGAGAGGAAAATCTACTACCCACAGGGGCTTAAAGACTTTCGGATTCAGCAAGTTCTCATTGCGCGCAATTTCAAGGCGGAGCGCTCCTAGTGCCACTTGCGTTTGCACCTTCTTACCTGCCATGAAAAGCATGAGATCGCCACTAGTGGCTTCGAGTTTTCCTGCTAGCTGTTGTAGGAGATTAGAAGTAAGGAATTTGTCTGCAGAAGACTTGATTGTACCATCTTCTGCCAGACGAGCGTAGATAAGCCCTGTTGCACCAATCTGAGGTCGTTTTACGTACTCGGTGAGCGCATCTAATTGTTTGCGTGTATATTTCGCGCCTTCTTTTACACAAATTCCCCCAACATAGTCGGCGGAATCAAAGACAGAGAACCCCGTACTACGTACCGAAACGGTTACCTCGCAGATCTCCATTCCTACGCGTAAATCGGGCTTATCGCACCCATATTTGGCCATTGCCTCGCTGTAGGGCATTCGTAGAAACGGTGTACTAAATTCAACGTCTAGCACTTCCTTGAAAAGATGCCGCATGAAGCCTTCAAATTCTTGCAAGATATCTTCGCGTTCTACGAAGGACATTTCGCAGTCTATTTGTGTAAACTCGGGCTGTCGATCGGCTCGTAGGTCTTCATCGCGGAAACAGCGTACGATTTGATAGTAGCGCTCCATGCCAGCTACCATCAGAAGTTGTTTGAAGGTCTGAGGGCTTTGTGGCAATGCATAGAACTCACCTGCATGCATACGCGACGGAACCACAAAATCGCGTGCACCCTCGGGAGTGGATTTGATAAGGAACGGAGTCTCGACCTCTACAAAGTCACGTCGGTTGAGGTAACTACGTACCGCTTGCGCCATCTGGTGGCGAAGTAGTAGCGCATCGCGTACAGGAGCACGGCGAATATCGAGGTAGCGATACTTCATGCGGAGTTCGTCGCCTCCGTCGGTTGCCGTCTCGATGGTAAAGGGAGGCACTTCGCTCTGATTGAGGACTTGTAGCTTCTATAGCTCAATTTCTACGTCGCCAGTAGACAGAGCAGGGTTCTTGCTAGAGCGTTCGCGCACGATACCTGTGGCACTTACCACCCATTCGCGCCCCAAGGTCTCGATTTGCGAGCGTAGTGTAGCCTCTGCATCGGAAACTACAAGCTGCACAATGCCCCATCTGTCGCGCAAATCTACGAAAAGGAGTCTCCCCATTTTACGCACGCGCTGCACCCAACCGCAAACGGTTGTAGGCTGACCCACGTGTGCCATGCGCAACTCTCCACACCGATGTGTTCTATACATTGACGTATATTTTTTCCAAAAAGTATAACGCACAAAGTTAGCACTTTCACTATCTCCCGCGGGCGTATTACGATTTGCTTTGCGGGTTACAAAAATCCCCCTCGGAGTTTTTTCGCTTCCAAGGGGGAAATTTTATTTTAGGGCATGTGCGCCTACTCTTCAATCTCTCCTTTACGTGCACGCATTGTGTTGATCATGAGCGAAAGAATCGTCATAGGCCCTACACCGCCAGGCACGGGAGTTATGTAGCTACATTTCGGCGCTACTTCGTCATAAGCCACATCGCCTCGAAGTTCCCAGCCCTTCGGATTTTTGTCAGTTTCTACGCGGTTAATCCCTACATCAATTACAATGGCACCTTCCTTAACCATATTGGCTTTTACAAAGTCGGCTTTGCCTACTGCTGCAATAAGAATATCGCCTGAACGGAGTACCTCTGGTAGGTTCTCAGTTTTGCTGTGGCAGACTGTCACTGTGCAGTCACCTGGCTCGCCTTTTTGTAGCAACATGTTGGCAATGGGAAGCCCCACGATATGGCTGCGTCCGAGTACCACAACGTGTTTGCCGCGTGTGGGTATCTTATAATAAGCCAAAAGTTTAATGATACCGTAAGGAGTAGCGGGAAAATAGCACGGTAGCCCCAAGAGCATACGCCCAAGACTGACGGGGTGGAAACCATCTACATCTTTTTTAGGCAAAATGTGGTGTGTAACCCGCTGCTCGTCTACATGTTTCGGAAGTGGGAGTTGCACAATCAATCCGTCGATCGTAGCATCCGTGTTGATGGTATCGATCTCTTGTAAGAGGCGAGCCTCGGTTACCTCTGTATCGAAACGTCGTATTTCAGAGATGAAGCCCAACTCTGCACATTTTTTCTCTTTATTGCGGACGTAGGTCTCGCTGGCGGGGTTATTCCCCACGAGAATAGCTACCAATTTGGGGCGGCGTTCTCCGCGAGCTACGAGGGCTTCTACTTCCGCCTTTAATTCTGCCGAAAGAGCTTCGGCGGTCTTTTTTCCGTCTAGAATCTGCATTTACTACCGTTATATTGTTGCCTTAGTATTATAACAACGAAGAGGTAGGGCATATTGTTAAGGCATTGGTTTAGATTAAACCACAACCGAGACTTCGGTGGGAAGAAAAGGTGTATTTTGGAAGCAAATTTGTGAGTTGCACGGAAAGTAAGTGGTCATACCTATGGATAAATACAACAAGCAACTCCATGAAAGTCTGGAAAAAGAGGAATTGAATGCTACCTATTGTAACATATTTTTTTTGTGCTACTCTGTCATAAAGTCGTTAGTTGCTCACATCTGTTTTGCTTTTCTTACGGGCATTATGAAGTTTAGCAGGGTAGGGCATCCAAGGAAAAATGGTTTCGCTACAAGATTGTTAGATAGCAGTTTACCTTGTTTTTGGATTACTAATATGGCAGAGGAGGTTTTGTAGCAAATAACAGATTGAGTTACGTCACAAAGTAGTTTGCTCCTAGTAAGGGATCTCTTCTTGTTGGTGTAAGTTTTGACGGGGGTAATACGAAGGTGTGGGCTTTCATAGTGTATGAGCTCAGAGAATAACGATGCAATACCTACAATAAGGGGAACAGTACAAAAAGTCTTTTTACCTATTTAAGTACTTATATAACAGTAAAATAGAAAATACAAAGTGTTGAAATATTAGGTGTACATTGTATTACATTTGTCCGTTTCAAAAAAACGCGTTACCTTTGCAACGCTTTCAAGGAGAGAGCAACAGGTGTTGTTGAAATATTCCTCATTAGCTCAGTTGGTTAGAGCACCTGACTGTTAATCAGGGGGTCCTAG
>CAUVMY010000084.1:0-6269 GCA_963552845.1 uncultured Bacteroidia bacterium | reverse complement strand
ATTGTTTCTTGACAGTAGAGCTGCCGCCACCAGCACCGCCTCCTCCAGTGCCACCACTCCCAGCACCATAATCTACGTCGGGAATTGCTTTCAAAACAACCGTTTGCCCAGCCATAGGGTCTTCGTTCAGCGCGATAAGGTTACCATGATAAAGCTTTTTGGGAGCTGTCTCGTGGTTAAATAACGAGATCGATATTTTCAACGTCTCAACCCCGTCAAAAGGTAAACCATACCACTTGCCATCGGTATTATTCTTAGCGAGGTAGGCTTTCTTGGCAGCCTCTAGTTCCTCCGAAGACAAATCAGAGCCATCGGGCTTTACTAATTTGAGCGAGGCACTGATGTGCTCTGCCCATTTGGGAGCATCACTTCCCACTTTAGGGGGCACTGCACCGAGTACGAGCAACTCAAAGTTCTCCGTTTGACTCTCAGTAAAGTTTCCACTCTCAATCTCTTTACAACGTGGCATGCGCAGTGTCTGGAGCGCTACCGACGTATGACCACCTGAAGACGCAGCTACATAGCCGACCGCACCATACGCCAGCTTTTCAACATCAGGGAATATCAATTCTTCTATCTTCGTAGAGTACTTGAATATCCCTTCGCCAAACTCCTTTATTTTTGCAATGGTCAATTTCTTTAATGCGGGGAATTCGTAGAACGAAGTGTTGTAAGCATTCCCTTTGAACTCTGCCACAGAATTCATCGTAGTTGCGATAGTGAGCTCCTCCAGCTTAACGAAGCCTTTAGCACAATCGCCCTTCAACCATTCCCAGTCTGCATCTGTCAGATCGCCTGATGAAAGCTCCAACTTTGTAATTTCTGCCTTTACTGCATCTACCGCATCGGCAAGGGATGTTTTCCCCGTAAAACTTGTCTCCGCGCCTCCCTTGGTATATTTTCCACCAAGATTCGCAGCATACGAGACATTAAAGAGCGCAAATAGCAATAACGCTGTTAGCGCCATTTGTAAGATCCACTTTCTCATATACATGTCTGTTTTACAATCTACATTACACAATAAAAATGGAGACGTGGTCACGCCACGCCCCCATCAACCTCCATTTACTCCTTTACGAGTTTTAGAACTTTCGTTGCCCCATCTGCCATGACAAGACGTAGGAAATATACTCCTGCACGCAAATCGGAGGTTTCGACTACAGTCTCTGTGGTACATACACCCGCACGTACCACTACGCCGAGTGCATTTAATAACGCATAGTGCACACCCACTCCTTCTGGGGCAACACCCACGATACGGAATTGTGCCGCAAACGGATTCGGCATCACAGCTACGTTCAACAACCTTGCATCGGTTAGAGCAGTAACCTTCTCAAAAGCAGCCTCAAAAGTAACATTGGCAGTTACCGTATACGTCGCCTTATTGTCGGTGACCGTTAGTACCTCATCGGCTTTATCTTTCACCTTGGCAACCAACTGTTTTACCTTGCAGTTCGCAGCAGGCGTAAGTTCAATCGTTAGCATCGTATTGGCTAAGACTGTAGCACCTGTCGCAATAAGCTCTGTGCCATTCTTTATCGACATTTTGCCAAGCGTTTGTGACTGTACGTAAGTGACTGTAAAACCACTCGGCTGAGGTACTCCTTCAGCTTCAAAGACTACTTCAAAAGTAACATCGGCAATTACCGTATACGTCGCCTTATTGTCGGTGACCGTTAGTGTCTCATCTGCCTTGTCTTTCACCTTCGCTACTGCCGATTTTACTTTGTAGTTTGCTGCGGGGGCGAACTCTAATGTAAGCACCGTGTTTGCTGCGACTGTAGTATTCGGTTCAACAGCAACACTACCGTTCTTTACTTGCACTGCGCCGTGTTCGGGAGTCTTGGTATAAACCACTGTATAGGTCGGCTGAGGTGCGCCTTCGGCTTCAAAGACTACTTCAAAAGTAACATCGGCAATTACCGTATACGTCGCCTTATTGTCGGTGACCGTTAGTGTCTCATCAGCTTTGTCTTTTACCTTCGCTACTACTGATTTTACTTTGTAGTTTGCTACGGGAGCGAACTCTAAGGTAAGTATCGTATTGGCTACGACTGTGGTATTGGGTTCAACAGCAACACTACCGTTCTTTACTTGCACTGTGCCGTGTTCGGGAGTCTTGGTATAAGCAACAGTATACTGAGTTGTCTTTACTGCAAACGTGGCTGTAAATTCTACATTCGCTGTAACAGTATAGGGTGCATCTGCTGCAATCTCAACACCATTAGCGAACAACTTCTCAATACTGTACCCTGCGTTAGGTTTCAACTCAAAGAGAAGCTCTGTACCTTCTTCCACTTCCTCATTTTCACCTAGTTCAGCCCCCGTTTCTTTGTACTTCACGACAAGGATACCATTGACCTGTTGCTTCTTGTACTTAGCAGAGAGTATTTGCGCCACATTCGCCACAAATGTTACAGCCCCGCGTACTTCGTACATAGCCTCCGTTGTGGGGAGCAGATCTGTTTTCCCATCTACTACAAGCGACTTGATCTTGTAATGTTCCTTAGCCACAACAGACAGTGTAAGCATCGTACCTTCTACTACTTGACTGCCACTTGCCACGTCTGCATTGTTTGTATCCTTCACAGTCCACTCAACATGGTCTTTGGCTGTTTCAGGCTCAGTTCTGTAAACCACAGGATACGTAATGTAGGTAAGTTTTACCTCCATCTTATTGTCCTCACCACTCTTCACCTCACAGGCTTGGTTCATTACCGAATTACAATGAGTCTTGGTGACATTGTACTTGTAGCTACCTACAGGCACTACAAACGATACTTGTCCTTCGCTATCGGTTGGCAATACTGCAAGCGTATTGCCCGTAGCATCCATGAGAGTAACCATCGCTCCCAACACGCCTTCTTCTTCCCCCTCCATCTTCACCGTGAAAGAGAGTACTAACGATGCTGCACTAGGCAACGTCCAACCAGCCCACTTGCCACTTTTGAAATTGTCTGTATCGGCTTTGTAAGCATCTATCGCATCCTCAAAAGAGCCACTGCTCAGTGCAATCTGTAAATTGCGTGTTGCAGCACATCCCGCAAAAGGCTTATTCTCTACACTGGGGACTTCTTCTCCCAATGTGATTTTTGCAAACTTCTTGCAATCTTTAAAGGCACTTTTACCAATGCTAGCTAGCATAGGCGCATAGACCTCGAGTAACTCTTTACACTCCGCCATCCCTTGCTCTGCGATCTCGCTAAGTGCGGGTAAATATGCAGAGGTAAGCGCCTCGCATCTATACAATGCTTTTACACCAATTGTTGAAAGCGCGGGTACTGTCAAGTTCTTTAATGCAAAGTCGAAACTCAAAGCTTCTTTTCCAAGTGTAGACAACTTAGGAGCAACCAAAGTCTCAAGTGCATCTAGCTTAGATAAACCATTCTCTTCTATGCTTTCACATTCCTGCAATGTAAGCGAAGTCAATGCACTGCAAACAGCAAACAAATTAGAGGAAACCGTAGCCAATTTGGGGAGTTCTGCGGTACGCAAAGCTTTCATATTCGCAAAAGCTTTCGTATCAGCACTCGACAAGTTGACAAAACGTATGTGCTCTACTTTTTCGCAACCATCAAATGCGTTTTCACCTGCATTTCCAAAATGTAAACCTAGTTCGAGCTTCGTCACTCCCGTACATCCTTTGAAAGCGTTTGCTCCCACCTCTTTCAAATTAGGGCAAACTACCTGCGTTAGTGCTATGCACCCTTCAAATGCACTATCTTCCACCTCTTCAATTGTTGTAGCATTGGGTATTGAGGTCAATGCACTGCAACCCATGAAAGTTGCCTTAGGAATAGTCTTTAACGACGCTGGGAGCTGAACAGTAGCCAGTGCCGTACAATTCAAGAAGACACCACTACCTAACTGTTGGAGTAATGGCATCTCCACGGTAGTCAGCTTTTCGCAATCGCCAAAAACACCGTCTTTCAATTCCTTTGTAGCAAGCAAACGTACTGTGGTTAATTCTTTCGCTCCACTGAATGCTTTATCAGCCATTATATCGAGTTTCGCCTCGATTGTAACAGTCGTACACTTGGGGGCAGCAAAGACGGGTTCGACCGTAGGCATCGCCTCCAGCCCCACCTCTTTTTTTATAGTAATCGCTGTTAGATTCTTACACTTAGGCATCAAGTTTTTGAGGTCTTCCCATTGTGGCATAGTGAAAGCACCACTTACCAATGTCAATTCGGTTATCTCTTCCAATTTTGCAACCTCTTGCGGATCAAAGCCTGCATTCTTGAGTGCATCAAATAGCCCATCTCCTTTCCCCGTTTGTGTCCCGTTTACCGAGAGTACAAGTTTGATTGCATTAAACGTAGCTTTCACTGTTACATCTTTAGCAGGCATTTGGAATGTAAGCCCCGTAATAGGAACATCTGTAGCTCCATCTGTATAAACAAGCTTTGTCAGCTCATACCCCGCTGAAGGCGTAACCTTTACCTTTACGAGTTCATTGGGCTCTGCAAGCGTTTCTCCTTCTAGCTTCCCAAAGTCATTACGCTCGTATGTAACCTTGTAAACGCCACTCTCGGGCAACGCCCAACCGTACCATTTCTTGTCGTTAAAGACCTGATCTGCTTGGTCATAGCGTTCTACTACTTGGTACAGCTCTTTCTTCGTATAAGCAGCGCTATGAGAATTTACAAAAGCAAGACTACGCACCTCAGGACAACCACTGAATACATCGGAAGCTGTGAGCGTCGGGGCTTTTTCGCCACAAAGAGTTAGCTTGGCGAGTGTCGTGCAACCCTTGAAGGCTTCCATTTCGATCTTCTCTAGAGCAGGTAGGCTTAGATTGTTCAGAGCCATACAACCCTCAAAAGCGTTACGCCCTATAGTGGTCAATGCAGGTGCATCTAACGTTGCCAACTGTGTGCAGTTGTGGAAAGCTAACTGCCCAACACTAACCGTCTGTGGCAGACGAACTGTTTTTAATGTCGCTGCCCCTTCAAAGACTTTTGCCTCAATCCGAGGCATATTAGCAAGTACCAACTCTTCCAGCTTCGTAGGGAGTACAACCTTCTCACCTGGCTTAGCCATTGCATACACCGCTACTTCCTTTGCTACCGAAAGCTTCTTAACATTGGTAAACCCGTCAGCGGTTGTATACAGGTCGGAGAGCACCTTGTAGTCAGTAGCATCAAATGTTCCTGCGAGGAACTCAATCTCTTCTACCTTCGTTTTGTCCACACTCACCTTAGTGAGTACGTTAGCCATATCAACCCCCGCATAGGTTTCATTGATCGAAGCGCCTGTAAATTTCACACTCAACGAGTTTGCAACGAAAGTAGCCTTTGCCGTAACCGCAGCCGTAGGCATCGAGAAAGCATTGTCGGTAAGCGTTATCTTCTCAGTAGGCGTATCTGTCTTAAAGGCTTCGAGTCCCTTAAACATATAGCCATGGTTGTTCTCTACTGTGAGTGTAATCTTTGTGTTTTCCTTAAATGCAGTGCCTTCAGGCAGTGTCGTAATTTTCCCAGCATCGGTAGGCTCTACCAACAACGTGAGCGGATATTTAGTATTGGGCGTATAGGGCTCTATGGCAAAACCATACCAAAACATATCCTTATCGTTCCCATCATTTACCTCTTGATAGAGCTTTACCATCGCTTCATACTTCTCTTTGGTAAGCTCAGAGCCATCTTTGGCTGTAAAGGAAAGTTTCGGGTGATTGGTAGTAAAGACATTGTCGCGCCAATCTTCCCCCTCGTAGCGCGGATCTATAGCCACATCGCGCTCACCTAGTACAACCTGCTCTAGGGAACTTCCGCAATTCTCAAATTGGAAATTTCCAAAGGAGTTCAGATTAGGCACATTAAGGACTTTTAAATGAGTGTAGTCTTTCGTAGCCGAACTCCCGAGATCGGTACAGTCGGGCAAAGAAATATGCTCTATCGTCGTTGTAAAGGCATTTCTATCTAGATAGGATACCTTCGCGACGTATACCTCCTTCAGTGCGGGAAGTGTATTTAACGTCTCAATATTCGCTACCGACTTCAGCCCTTTTCCGATAGTGAGCTTTGCTAAACTCGCAAAGTCCGCAACATGATTTTGCAAATAATGCCAGTCGGCAGTTTCAAAATCGCCTGCCGTAACTTCAATCGCAGTTATTTGTGCAAGCGTTGCCCCTTCAAGTGCCTTCTCGAGCGAAGGTTGTCCTGTAAAAGGCGTTTCAGTAGTCCCAACGGTATATTTCCCCGTCACGACCTTCGTATCCTCTGCCAACACTTTAGGCAAGAAGAAAAAAAGAGTGCAAGCCCATAGCA
>CAUVMY010000083.1:0-6286 GCA_963552845.1 uncultured Bacteroidia bacterium | reverse complement strand
GATTGGTGTCAGCTTTGATGAGGAGAAGCGCAATATAGGAGAGTGGAAGGTGGAGCGACTGTAAAAGCGTTCATGCAACCTCACAAAGCTTACAGGAATAGAGCTAACACTTTCTCACAATTAAGCCTTTACAGCTCCAACTCTATTTCTGCCTCTTTTTTCCAACGTTTGTATTGCGCCCGCATAGTACGTGCCATAGCAAGAGGCGAGTCGCCTATTTCGCCCTGTGTAACCGCAATACGCGGTTTTATTTGAACGGTTATTTTCCCAGACGAAACTAGTTTTTTGTGTCTTCCAAGCACCTCGCCTGTACCTTGTAAAAAGATAGGTACAATATCTAGTCCATGTTTTTGGGCGAGATAAAATGCACCTTGTTTGAAACGAAGGATCTCGCTACTCACAGAGCGTGTTCCCTCTGGGAAGATTACGATCGAATAACCGCGAGCAATGAGTTTTGCCAATTTATCTTCGCATTGTACAAAATTGTCGCGTACAGGGAGATATTCGGCATAACGAATTCCAATACCATACAATGGGTTAAACCACACCCCACGCCGCTTGGTAAGAACAATAAGTTTCGGCGAGAGGGAGATAATACACAATAAATCGAGCATACTTTCGTGGTTTGCTACCACAATGGCAGGCTGGTCAAAAGTCTCAGCAGTAGGGTTCAGGAAGTTCACATTTACCCTTGGAATGTGATTTATAAGCCACGAAGTGACAACTCGCATTACATTATGCCACCCTAGCCGCTCTTTCTCAGACAACTTTCTCCAATTGAAATAGATGAGCAACCACGACTGGATAAAAAACATCACAATGAAGAGTCCCAAAACAACAAGTAGCGACAGAAGTAACTTCAGGAGCTTGTAAGGCCACGCATAGAGAAATGCCACCATAGTCAGTATGGTGTTCAATAAACTTATACGTAAAAAATCCTTCGCAGGGTGAAAATGTGTGACATGTTCGCTGGAGGGCGGATAATAAACATGTACTGGGATTGATTCTATCTTGACATTGTGCCAAGCCGCAAAAACGATGAATTCCAGTTGTGCCTCATATCTAGGAGTTATGCAATTAAGCCAATAAAGCTTATTTAACGGATAAGCACGAAAACCTGTTTGCGTATCTTCTAGTTTAATTCCTGTCTGTACACGAAACCAGAAGTTGCTCAAGCGATTGGCAAACTTGCTTTTAGTCTTCATGTTGACAGAAATATTTTCGGTAAAAAGGCTCTTATCAAACCTATTACCGATTATGATAGCATTAGGTCGCCGCTTTATAGCTTCTACAAACAGCGGGATATCTGAAGCGTAGTGTTGCCCATCGCTATCCAGCGTTATGGCATAATCGTAGCCCATGCGTCGTGCTTCACGAAAGCCCGTAACCATGGCAGCGCCCATGCCTTTATTCTTGAGATGTGTAATAATACATATCCGTTCTGCGCGCTGTTGCAATAATACAGCTGTACTATCCGTAGAACCATCGTTCACCACAATAACATGATGCGAATATTCTAGCACGGAGTCAATTACGCGCAACAACGTTTTTTCATTGTTGTACGTAGGAATGATTACGCAAACGCGTTTAGCCGACATAAACCAATGAAAGTTTGGCGATAGTACTAGTCCCTCGTTTCACTACAGCTTTTACATACCAGAGCTTTGGGGCTTGAACCTGTTCGTGTTCCACTTTTAATTCTACTTGCACAGGGGTCTCTTTACTAGGTATAAGAAGCGAGAGGAACTTGACATTTTTTGCACACTGTAGGGAGAGTTCCTCATTTGTTAGTTGAGAGGCTAATTCTGTAACCATTTGTATGATGCATACTCCTGGTGTGACGGGTTGGTTAGGAAAGTGAGCTTTGTATATATAGTGTGACGGATCGAAATGCACATCGTAAGTAGCTTCGTCCCCCGAATGTACAAGTAACTTCCACTCAAATAACTTCATCGGTGTGCTAACTTGTTTATTTATTCTAGTACGAATTCTTTTTCGTCTATCGCCTGATTCAGTAATACTTCTGAAAACTCTATACGAGTTACATCCCCATTCTTTTCATACATCTCTACGGCAGTTGCCATATTGAGGGCTGGGGTTAATTCTAGTACAAAGCGCACAAATAGTTTCTTTAGTTCTTTATTCTGAGGAAGTAAGTGGACTGTATAGTTCTTCCCTGCTTCATAAACCTCTGTCGTAAAATTACGTGTATCATTGAAGAACTGCCCCGTGATAGTCCCCAAAATCATCTGCGTCATTTGTTTGAAAACTTTACCCCTCTGTCCGTTGAGTTTACGAACTTTTCCTTCGCTACTTACTGTAACTTGATTGTTTTTTACAATAAAGGAAAAATCGTTCGGTTTTATATATTCCCAACGGAGTTCTGAAGGATGGCGATAAAGCATACGTCCCTCGGAGTTCATCTTTTCTTTGAGTAGTTTGGCACTTTTCGTTTGTGTAAAACGACATTGAATAGAACCAATTTCAGCAGCTGCCCGCCCAAATTGTTGCAATACATGTTCTGCTCTTGGCGATTCTAATGGCGTTTGTGCAAACGTGTTGCTTTTCGGAAATGTGCAAAGTACTACAAGTACAATAAGCTGCGAAAAGAGATAATAAAAAGGCGTCCTCATTTTTGAACGATTAGGGCAACTCCAACAACAATAAGCACTAAACCTAACCAACGTAAGACAGGCACTGGCTCATTAAAAATAAAAACGGCTGCGAGCATTCCCATCACGAAACTTAAACTCACGAGCGGATAAGCTACACTCAGCGGATAGTGTTTCACAATGTACATCCACAGTAACGCACTTAACGAAAAGCTAATACCACTTATTCCAAACCAAAGATTGGTGAGAACGCGCGAGAAGAAGCGCCAAGTCCATTCAAAGGAGCCAATTTGCGCAAGAGCAAGTTTCAAAAAAATTTGCCCACACGTCATAAGAGCCGACTGTAATAAGGCTAGTAAGAGGAGTCCCCACATATTCGATCTAGGTCTTCAATATTGGCAATAGTGGTTAAGGCGTTGGTGGCGTTTGCATCAAGAAAATAGACAACTGCCGTTTCATTTATCTCGTCGTGCAGCCCCACAAGCGCATTGTTGATATCGCCAAATTGTAACTGCAACATAGCATCTAACAAGGCACTTTTCAAAGAGTCTTTCCCGTGCGAATAGGTACTATTGTAGCCGTGTGTTTTTGTATGAATAGAAATTAGGCTACTAAGCGTATTGTAGGTAGATTGGATAAAATGCGTGGGGCTCAAACAACCTTCGCCATCCGTATAGAGCGAATGTAAGAAGTGTGCGGTTTCCACGACACAGCCGTCCGCGGTACCTATGATAATTGCATCTGGATGTTCAATACCGACGCGCTTCAGTGCCACTAATGAGGTAAGTAGTCCGCGACGTAATAAACCACTGAGGCGGCGGGTAACCAAAGGTGAGAGTTTAGGAAGTTCTTCGGGGGCGATATCGGCATACCTAACGACGGTTTTCAAAAAAACAGGGCGTTTGGTGATTTCCTCCGTAGACCGAGGTGCTCGCTTGTACTCCGAAAGAATAAGGGCGGTATCATTGCCGCCAAAACCGAACGAATTGCAAAGGACATGGTGGAGAGGTACATTGAACTGAGTTTGTGTAACAGGTGCTAGTGTATCATTTGCGGCATGTTCAAAATTTAGATTGCTCGGCAAAAAGTGATTACGTAACGCTAGCAAACAAACCGTCATCTCTATAGCACCAGCAACACTCGTAGTATGCCCCGTCATTGACTTTGTTGATGAGAAAGGGGGCATCTTTTCCCCAAATACTCTCTTCATAGCGGTACTCTCGCTAGCATCATTATTCAGCGTTCCAGTACCGTGTGCATTGACATAGTCTATTTGTTGCGGTATAAGACCTGACATGCTAAGAGCCTTTTGCATGGCTAGGTATGCTCCCTCTCCGTTTTCTGAAGAGGCCGTTTGATGGAAGGCATCGGCTGTATTCCCCCAACCAGAAAGGAGTGCTAACGGTTCTATACCACGCTTGAGAGCAACATCTTCTCGCTCTAGCACAAAAAAGGCAGCCCCCTCACCCAAATTGAGCCCCGCACGTTTAGCATCGAAAGGGCGACAAGGTCTTGCGTCCATAATCTGTAATGAGCGGAAACCATTGAAATGGAAACAGGAAAGACATTCGCTCCCCCCTACTACAACGCGAGTATACGCGCCACTACGAATTAGATTAGCGCCTAAAATAAAAGCATTCGCCGCAGAAGAACAAGCTGTACTACAAGTGCTCAAAAATGCAAAATCTCCTACAAGAGCTGCCATCTCCTCCGTCGTTCTACCACAATCGCCGTATATCTGAGGCGGATTGTTACCGTCGTAGGCACGTTCGATACAATCCATGTTAGCAACCGTTGTGCCCGAAACAAGCGCTGTATGTTGCACATCGGTCTTCGAGAGTTGTGCATGCTGCACAGCCTCGCGCAATGCCATTGCCCCTAGCAGCACAGTACGCGATAAGTCGGCGCGCAACGGAATACCTAATCGGTCTGCCAGCTCTCTATTGGAAAGCTGTACCTCGCCCACCAAGACCTCGCGGTGCGTCGTATCTAAATACTTAACGGTACGAACCCCACTTTGGGCGTGGTAGAGCGCTTCGCGGAATTCCTCCAGATTGTTACCGATCGCCGATATGATACCCGCGCCAGAAACGACAATCATTTGGTTCGATGCGCTGCAATGTATGCAGCCATGGTATTTACCGACTTCAAAATTTCACGCCCCTCAGCGGGATCTTTAAGCTTAATGCCATAATTTCGCTCCATAAGCACAATCAGTTCAAGGGCATCAATAGAATCTAGTCCTAAACCGTCATTGAACAGAGCAATATCATCTGCTATATCGGCGGGTGTCATATCCTCCAAAGACAACGCCTCTATAATTTGCTGTTTCAAAGTTTCCTTCAAGTTCTCCATTACCCACTCAGAGTATTAGTTCATTAGAAATTTGTATTCATATACCTTGGGTACAATCGTTAACCGCAAAAGCTCCATAGCTTCTTTGAGGTTAAGGAACAAACGATTGTATTCTGCATCCTTGCTTTTGGCATTCATTTTCCCCTTTTCAGACCTCCCTTGAAAATACTCTCGAATGTCGTAGTACGACGCATTCGGGTTGGCATTGGGCTGTGCATGGTAGTAACGCCACAGTTCGCGTCCCGCATCCAATACGGCAATAGCCTCGGGAGAGAATACTAGCGGCTCTGTCGGTACAAACGCTCTCTCTTCTCCCAAATCTCGTAGTGTCCCTTTGATAGGTTTAGTTAACTCTTTATCCCCGCTTTGCGTAGTACTTAAAACTTCGTACTTCGTGCTTGCGCCTGAGGCGCATCGTCCAGCAATGAAGTCAGTCATAAAATGACTTTCGTAGCGCAAGCGCGCGTTTACCTCTTTTTCGGTAAAAGGAATCCAATGATTCGTTCCATCATTTACCGAAATTCGGTTTTGCGTATGAAAGAGCGTGTAGACAAGACAGTTGTTCTGGAACTCGTGATCTTGTTGCCACCCCTCTTGTGGATAAAGGAATTGGTCGCGATCGTTGAGCCACGTATGTTTCACTGCCAGACGAACAGCAAAAGAGAGGCTGACTTTGAACAAGTTGTTTTGACTTATATCCAGATGGAGTCCTCCGCTGGCAGGGCGCATTACTTTGTTGTCAACAAACACACGGTGCTGATTCTGTAGATCGGGACCGCGTGCAGAGAAATGACCGAGCTTCGTTCTGTTTCCATCTCCTTTGTTGGTGTCTTGTGTGAACAAAGTGAGTAACTTATTCGTGTCCGCGAAAACAATAATTGCTTTTTGCGTTACACACTCCTTAGAGTTAAGGTAAACATTAGCAGTAATATTTCCCATAGCTACTTTTTGGCTCGTATCCCACACAAAGAACCCGATGGGGAAATGTCCCTTTACATTGTCAAATGTGTTGGCAGGGATGAGAAAGAGGCTTTTCAATCTTGCTTGAAATACATCTCTGAAGCGTTGGAAATTGGAGGCAAGTACAACTTTTAGTGTTGAAAAGTGTCCCAAAATCGCACCATTTAGCTCCTTGTATATGCGCATGAGGAAAAGTGCATACATTTCATTGCTTGCACTTCCAATAATTGAGGCGTAGCGAGTGTGCATGGCGCTGCTGCGTGCTACAAGACCTTTGTTCTCACCAGTTCCTTGCGGTGTACGCGCATTGCCAGCCTCGGCGTAGGGTGGGTTTATATAGATTACAAGCTTTTTTCGTT
>CAUVMY010000082.1:0-6356 GCA_963552845.1 uncultured Bacteroidia bacterium | reverse complement strand
CGTGAAGACGAAGGTAGACGTGCTTCTGCAAAAAACGCTCTATATCTTTACGCGCAGCAGTGCCTATGCGTTTCAGCATAGAACCTTGCCGACCTATCAGAATCCCTTTCTGCGAATCGCGTGCTACGAAGATAACTGCCTCTATACGATCTATCGCTTCCTCTTCCGTATACGACTTTATGGCAATTTCCACCGAATAGGGGATCTCCTCCTCGCAGAACGCCAGAATCTTTTCTCGGATAATCTCAGTTACGAAGAAACGCGTTGGACGGTCGGTGAGTGTATCAGCTGGAAAAAATTTCTCTCCTGTCGGCAGTAATTCCAAAATCCACGGAAGGATCTGCTCTATGCCAAATTTGTGAAGCGCCGAAATGGGCAATACCGTTGCCGATGACCAAAAGTGCGACCACTGATCTACAAGTTGTTCTAGCTTCTCTTGTGTTGTCAGATCCACTTTGTTGATGAGTACCAATTTGGGGAGAGGGAGTTTCCCTATTGTTTCGAGAATCGGGAGGTTCTTATCAAACTTTTCTACCGTATCTGTAATGTAGAGAATAAGGTCGGAGTCCTCAAATGTTTGCTTCACGGCAGCAAGCATAGCCTCTTGCAAAGCATAATTGGGGGTCAGAATCCCTGGCGTGTCGGAGTAAACAATTTGATAGGAAGGGGTATCCACAATCCCCAAAATACGGTGGCGTGTTGTCTGTGCCTTGTTTGTCACAATCGAAAGTCGTTCGCCTACTAGAGCATTCATCAGCGTAGATTTCCCTACATTCGGATTTCCTAAAATGCTCACGAAGCCCGATTTATGAACCGCCTCTCCCATTTGTATCTAACTCTATTGGTCTCAGTGCAAAGGTAGGTAAATTCTCTACCCAGCTCAGAGCATTCTATTCCCCAAGCAATTGTGGCTAGAGAGAGCTTCTCTCCACTGTGTAGCTTGCAGCAGCTAATTATGCGTTATTTGTAGAATAGAGATCCACCTATTACACGCTCGTCACCGTAAGATTTTCATTCATGTCTTTTTAGCCTCTTTTAACAATTTTACTTCGTATAAATTCGCGCCATTGGTATACTTATTGCAACTACTTTGCGTTATATTGACGTTGCATGGCGGTTAAATTGCAGAGATTACTTAGAGCAGTTGAATGAGTTTCTGTAAAATAAAGCCTACTTTTGCAGCACAACATTGAGAGTGTTGGTTCGTTACTTAGTTTGATTCGCAAGGGCGAACCAGAACAGAAGTTGAAAAGTTTAATCGCAAAACATAAACATTTGGTAAGGATGAATTTTGGAAAAGTTGCGCTATTAGCGCTAGCAAGTGCAAGCATGGTATTCATGGCATCTTGCAATGGTAACAAGGAAAAGAAATCGGCTCCTGTGATCTTAGTAAAGACGGGTACAAATCTTTCCGACTTGAAGGGCGATGCTACAGAAGCAAGTTTCCCGCTTACCGTTATAGCAAAGCCTGCAAGTGGCTTGAAAGTAAGCACCCTTGAGTTCTCGGTTGCTTACAAGAACGCAGCTGGTCAAGATGCTACACAGGCTAAGAAGAAGATCTCTGGAAAGAATGAAACCGCTGGTTACACTGGTATGATCCAGTTAGCTGATTTGCCCGCTGGTGTCAAGGAAGGTACAATTACAATTTTTGCAACGGATAGCGATAAGAGCGAATCTAAGCTAGACATTAAATACAACCTCTCTGGTACAACTCCTACGCCAAATCCTGGCGAAACAGGTTGGGATGCTGAGAAGCAAGGTGCTATTAACCACGCAACAGGTGGCAAGAATGGTGCTTTCAATCTAAAAGCTGGCAAAGGGGAAATGCTTGCTACTGGTAAGCCCGAAGATCGTTACA
Source organism: uncultured Bacteroidia bacterium (assembly GCA_963552845.1). GTDB lineage: Bacteria > Bacteroidota > Bacteroidia > Bacteroidales > CAJPTX01 > Bacteroides_D. Next base: position 4,498 of record CAUVMY010000082.1, on the reverse strand, counting down.
TGATGAACACCTCAAAACAGGGTGCAGATTTTGTTGCTGGTTGGAGTTCTAAGGAAGTTAATGGGCTTAAGACTAACCCAAAAGGTAACAACACGGCTTTTGTAAAAGCATCTGTTGATTATGACAAGGTTACCGTTGCTGATGCTGACGCAGCATTCAAGGCAGGAACAGCTAGCACGGATGTTGCTGCTGTTGCAGTAGGTGATGTTTATCTTGCACAAAAGGGAGCAGAGTTCTACATCATCAAGATTACTAAGGTAGATAACGACAACAACAGCACTCGTAAGGGTGAAAAGGGTTGCATCGAGTTCTCTTACAAGGCAAAGAAGTAATTTATCCTGTTAAAGGAAAGTAAAGCCTCGCCCATTGGGCGGGGCTTTTTTTATTGGCGCTGAGTCTCATAATGGAACAAGAAACGATATAAAACACGAACTCTAAGGTACTTTACCAACGTTTGTTACGTTCTAAGAGACAGTAACAAACTCTATTTGGTAACCATGAGTCGTATTCAAGATCTCGAACCCAAGATTCTTTGGGAACATTTTGCAGAACTCTCCCAGATTCCGCGTCCCTCCAAACACGAGGAGCAAATAAGTGCCTATTTGCAGGCTTTTGGTGAGCGTCATGGCATAGAAACACACCGCGATGCTGTGGGAAATGTACTAATGCGTAAGCCTGCAACGGCAGGAATGGAAGACCGACGTTCTATCGTCCTCCAGAGCCATATGGATATGGTTTGTGAGAAGAATTCGGATTGTGCGCACGATTTTATGCGCGATCCTATAATTCCCTACATCGATGGCAACTGGGTACGTGCTAAAGGCACAACGCTTGGCGCAGACGACGGAATTGGCTGTGCCGCACAGCTGGCGGTTCTAACAGACCCCACGGTGCAACACGGGCCGTTGGAATGTCTCTTTACGGTGGACGAGGAAACGGGCTTGACGGGAGCTTTTGCCATTCAGGCGGGCTTCTTTCAGAGCGATATACTGCTTAACCTCGATTCGGAAGATGAAGGCGAGCTGTTTATAGGTTGTGCTGGTGGCCTAGACACAGTAGGGCGTTTTATCTATCGGACTACGAAGCCTGCGGAGGGGTCAAAGTTTTACAAAATTGCAGTTGCGGGGCTTACGGGTGGTCATTCGGGCGACGATATCAATAAGGGGCTGGCAAACTCCATTAAGTTGTTGGTACGAATTCTGATGCACCTAGAGCGTGAAGTGCCTTTGGCACTGGCTATCCTAGAAGGGGGTAATTTGCGTAATGCCATTCCCCGTGAGGCGTATGCCATTGTAGCGCTGCCTGAAGATTCGGTCTCGAAAATGGAACACTTCATTCAGCATTTTGGTACGGAGTTGCTCCAAGAGTATCGGACTACGGAGGCTAATATCAGCGTATCGCTAGATCCTGCAACGCCTATGCCCGTAATGATGAACACCGACAAATTGCGCCTCCTTCACTTGCTCTATACTATGCACCATGGCGTGATAGAGATGAGTCGCGAAATTCCAGGGCTCGTGGAAACCTCTACCAACTTAGCGTCGGTGAAAAGGGCAGAGGAGGGCAATGTATTGGAAATTGCTACAAGCCAGCGTAGTTCGGTAGAATCTGCCAAACAGTACATAGCAACCGCCGTGGAAAGTGTATTCTTGTTGGCAGGATGCACTGTGTTGCATTCCGATGGTTACCCAGGTTGGGCACCCAATACGAATTCTCCGATTCTTCGCGTTGCAGAGAAAGCCTACACCGATTTATTCGGACAGAAGCCAGTAGTGCGCGCTATACATGCAGGGCTTGAATGTGGGCTCTTCTTGGAAAAATATCCGTCGCTAGACATGGTTTCCTTCGGTCCAACCATTCGTGGTGTACACTCGCCCGACGAACGACTGGATATTCCCACAACCAAGAAATTCTGGGATCTGCTTCTAGAAATATTGCGCAACGCTCCTAAACAAGGTGCGCGTTAGTTTATTTTTACCATTCTTGAAGACGGAACAAAGAGGAAACAAGGTGTTTTCGCTCTGTTCCGTCTTTCGTTTGTACTAGAGTAATCTGTTAGGAAGCTGAAAAACAAAAGAGTAGATAGGTGCAACAAATTAAAAACTTTCCGTAACTTTGCCCCCGTGTTTAACAACAATTTTTGAGAGTTTAAGAATGATGAATCATTATGAGACTGTCTTCATTGCAACTCCCGTTTTATCTGATACTCAGGTAAAGGAGACAGTCGAGAAGTTCCGCTCTTTCATCACAAGTAATGGTGGTGAGGTGGAAAATGAGGAGAATTGGGGGCTTAAGAAGCTAGCCTACCCCATTCAGAAGAAGGAGAATGGCTACTATTTCTTGTTCCAGTTTGCAGCAGAGGGCGACATGGTAGATCGTCTCGAGACTCAGTTCCGCCGCGACGAGCGCATAATCCGTTTTTTGACGGTACGCCTCGATAAGGATGGGCTTGAGTATGCAAATAAGCGCCGCATGAAGAAGGCGGAAGGTGAGAATACAAAGCAAAATGAGGAGGAGAATAAGTAATGGTACAAGCACGTGGAGGTGAGATTCGTTATTTAGCTCCGCCAACCGTTGAAGTTAAGCGGAAGCGTTATTGCCGTTTCAAGAAAAACGGTATCAAGTATGTAGACTACAAGGATCCTGAGTTCCTTAAGAAGTTCTTAAACGAACAAGGGAAGATTTTACCGCGTCGTCTTACGGGTACTTCGTTGAAGTATCAGCGTCGTGTGGCACAGGCCATCAAGCGTGCGCGTCACTTGGCGCTACTGCCATTCGTTACAGACTTGTTAAAGTAGGAGGGACTTTCAATGGCGGTGAATAGTAACAACGAGCAGTTGAAACAACCCCTCAAGAAAGGGTGTATTCGTGTCATCTTAACCGAGAATGTTCGTGGACTCGGCGATAAGGATGATATGGTAGAAGTACGTGCAGGATACGCGCGCAATTATCTTATTCCTAAAAAAGTGGCAATAGCTGTTACGCCTTCTGTACTTCGTCAGCACGAAGAGATTAAGCGTCAGCAACAGCATAAGGAAGAGAAGTTGCGTCAGGATGCAACTGTACGCGCTAATGAGCTTTCAAAGATTAAGCTTGTGATCGGAGCTAAGACGAGCACGACGGGAAAAATCTTTGGTTCGGTAACAACCATACAGCTTGCAGAAGCTTTGGCGGAAAAAGGGGTTAATGTGGATAGACACGATATTACGATCGAAGACACTGTAAAGGAAATTGGTACGTATCATGCAAAGATTAAGCTCTACAATGAGCTTAACGCGCAGATTACTTTCCAAGTAGTATCCGAATAGGCAGTTTGTTTTGGTATGATAAAGGGTGTTCCTATGCGGGACACCCTTTTTTGTTTATCTGTTGTGGCAAAGCGCCACAACTTCTCTCGTCATTCGTTGGATTTTATCCTTCGGTTAAAACTGGGCTTAGTTACTACGGATAGCCAATTCCCCCTCGCTTCTCATTCGAGTAGGTGTGTGTCTAGAGTGTGCTCGTTCGTGGTAAATAGCTCTATTAAAGGCTATCGTTCGTAATACACAAATGTGGCGCACGACGTAAAGAATACGGCATACGCGGGGCATAACCCAAACGTAAGAGAATTGTTGGATACTCGTCGTCCAATCTTAATTCATTGGTGAGTAGCTCTTCCAGCTCTGGGGTCTCGTTGGGCTGATTCATGTAGGCATGAGCCAACCCCATCTCCGTAGTACGCAGCTGAAAACGTTCTAGCGTCCTGCCTAAATTTACCCAATCGCATATATCATCGTGCTTGGTAGTAAACAGGACGAAATGAGACGACGATTCAATCTTTTTCTTGTCGTTCTGGTTTTGAGTCCGCGCATTTAGCATGTGCGACATAATGGGGCGCACTAACCATTTGGGTAAATTTGGCGCACCGAATACGGCATAACTCAAGCCGTCTCGTGTAGAATCCTGATGGCGTTTGTTGTATCGCATCCATCCTTGTAGCTCTGTGCGAAAGGCACTATTTTCCATCTGAAGCCGATTGCCCTCATAAATCAGGGAAGCAATTCTCTCAAATTCGCTGCTGCCACGTCTAAAGAAATGTATTGCCACGTGGGGCTCGCGAGGGAGGGAGCGCAGACTATCGATCTGAGCCTCAGGAATTAATTGTGCATTGTATGTCCGCCTATTGGTTTGTCTGCTGGCTATTTGTGAAAATAGCGGTGTTGCGATGCAATGTTCTTTACGTGTGAGTATTACGCGAATCTCTGGTTTTGTGGCATCTATCTCTACCATGGGGTCGTAGCACTTATGCGTGGCAGCAATACAGAGATTTTCAGTGGCACATCCCAAACTCACGAAAAGTTCCCGATTATTAGGATCTACAACAGGTAGCGCTTTGGTAGGGTCTGGATAGATTGAAATACTATTCTCGTGCAAGGTAAAGAGCCACGGTTGTGTATTATGCCCAGAAGGCGCTTTGATGGCCTGTTCTACCATAAACACAAAATCGGTGTTAGGAGCA
>CAUVMY010000081.1:0-6382 GCA_963552845.1 uncultured Bacteroidia bacterium | reverse complement strand
AATCCCGTTACGGTAAAGAATAGGGTAAAGAAACATCGATAGTGTTCCAAAGATTACTACTGTGGAAACAGCAACTGCTGTCTTGTAGGGTTTTGTATTTATGGCACTCTCTGTGCCGAGTACTGCCGCAGCACCGCAGATCCCAGAACCTACAGAGGTAAGTAAGGCAATGCTTTTGTCTAACTTCAGGAGTTTCCCTAGACATATCCCTCCCAAAATAGTAATACAAACCACGATAGCATCTACGATGATAGCAGGCATACCCACCGCTGTCACGTCCTGTAGCGTAAGTCGGAAACCGTAGAATATAATTCCGATGCGTAAGATTCTTTTGGCACAGAAGGTAATGCCTGGAACCCATGTATCGGGGAGGTTGTTGCGAAGGCTATTGGCATAGAGCATACCAAATATAATTCCGATGATCATCGGACTGATAGAGAGGTGTTTTGCCCATGCCATATCGCCTACATAAAAAGCTGCAAGCGAGAAAAGTGCGATAAGCAATACACCGTGGAGCATACTACTCCTTTTTTTGTCCAACATGTAGAATCGTGTTTTTACTTTTCCAAATAAAGCCGTGCGAAGTTACCATATTTCGCAGTGCAAAAAATATTCTATGTATAAAGATTAAGCGATCGTTTCTTAAGAATCTCTGTAGTGTAATTGAGAAAAGGAGCTCTAAACCGCTCTTTTGGGCGAGCGCACATTATTTTTGCAATTGTAAAAAAGAGATTTAGAGTTGTAAGATGTTTCAGATTCGTCCGCTCCGTGAGTACCGTGCGACGTTGCAACTTGCTCTTCCGCTGGTGATTGGGCAGTTAGGGCAAATTATTCTCGCATTTGCTGATTCTGCTATGATAGGTCACTATGGCGTGAACGACCTTGCAGCTGCTTCATTCTGTGTTAATCTGTTTAACCTCCCTATTATTTTTCTGATGGGCTACAGCTATGGGCTTCTTCCTGCTTTTGGGCGAGCTTATGGCTCTTGCATTGCGACAGGTGAGGTATTACGCGCTGGGGTACGGAATATTTTTCTGATTAGTGTAGCTGTTCTCCTTCTTATGTTACTACCTCTTACTTTTCTAGAGTCTTTTAAGCAGCCCCCTGAACTTCACGGACTGATTGCAACGTACTACATCCTAATGCTTGTCTCTTTGCCCTTTGTCGGTATCTTTAATGCATTCAAACAATTTTTTGATTCACAAGGACTTACTTGGCTTCCTATGGTAGCACTATTAGCTGCTAATGCCTTGAATATTTTTGGAAACTACCTCCTAATTTTTGGTGAATGGGGCTGTCCCGAGTTGGGACTATTAGGTGCGGGGCTTGCTACACTGTTTTCACGATTTTTGGAAGTCTTAATACTATCTCTTGTCTATTTGCGCCATTTACACAAGACCCGTTTTGTACGTTACCGCGAAAGCTTACAGAAGAAGCTTACAGAACCTATCTTACAACGCTATGAACTGTACCGCAATGGGGGCGGTATGGGGCTACAGATGGGGTTGGAAACTGCAATGTTTAGCATCAGTGTGATTTTTGTAGGCTGGATGGGGGAAGTGGCTCTTGCTGCACATCACGTCGCCGTTACAGTACAAACGCTTGGCTTTATGACGTACTACGGTATAGGAGGCGCTGTTTCCATTCGAGTAAGCCGTTTTATGGGACAAGGTCAACCCAAACGCGGCTTGATTGCAACAAATATTGGTTTCCGCCTTTTGATGCTATCAGCACTCGTCTTGGGAGGTCTTTTGTGGGGCTTTCGCACCGTTATTGCTGGTCTGTTTAGTACATCGCCTGAGGTTGTCGAGTTAGCCAGTCTACTCCTTGTTGTGGGTATAGCTTATCAGCCCGCAGACGCTTTGCAAGTGTGCTATTCCAATGCATTGCGCGGATTAGGGGATGCGTGGGGTTTAATGCTTACGGCGTTTGTAGCTTATTTTGGTATTGGCCTGCCCCTTTCCTACGTTTTGTGTGTGCCTGTTGGACTCGGGGCACTGGGTGTATGGTTAGGTTATCCTGTAGGGCTTCTTGAGGCAGGGCTAATGTATGCGTGGCGGTTTTACAAAACCGTTCGTTGCCACAGAAAATAAAAGAGGGTGTGTCAAAACAATTTTACCAAACCAGTTATTGATAAAAAAAGTATTGAAAATCAATAGATTATATTACTTGATAATTTGTATAGGCGGCGCAAAATAAGATTTAACGGACTTGCTGTGTTTTGACATACCCTTCGGGGCTTGTATCTTTTTTGAGTGTGATCAGCAACGTTCCTTCTAGCAAGGCACGTTGAATTCTCTTAAAGCTTCGTTCAAGGATGTTTTGAGGTCTGTGTTAGCATTCCGTTTGCCGACAATGAGCGCACAGGGCACTCCGAATTCCCCAGCTGCAAATTCACGTTGACGTACACCAGGGATTACAACACTCCTTTCGGGCACATAGCCCTTGTATTCTACGGGTTCTTTTCCTGTCACGTCTATTATGTGGGTTGATTGAGTGATAACAACATTCGCACCGAGAACAGCGCCCCGTGCAATGTGTGCCCCTTCTACTACAATACAACGTGAGCCTATAAAGCACCCATCTTCAATAATTACGGGAGTGGCTTGTAGTGGTTCCAACACGCCTCCAACGCCTACCCCTCCTGATAGGTGTACACCTGCCCCTATTTGTGCGCATGAGCCCACTGTTGCCCAAGTATCTACCATAGTACCTGTCCCTACATACGCGCCAATATTGACGTAAGACGGCATGAGTACAGCCCCCAGACTTACATAAGCACCACGTCGAACCACAGCAGGAGGCACTACACGTACTCCGTGTTTACTCCAATCGCTTTTAGGGGGTACTTTGTCGTAAAAAGAGAGCACCCCAGCTTGCATCTCCTGCATTCCAGAATAACGAAAATAGAGTAGCACGGCCTTCTTTATCCATTCATTTAGCTGCCACTTCTCATCCACAGGCTCTGCAACTCGGAGCTCCCCTTTATCAAGTAAATCTATAACCTCTTCTACAGCGTCGCGATCGCCTTGTTCTGGGTTGCACCACGAAGCTTCTATGCGTTTTTGCAATTCGTTCATTTTTTTCCACTTAAGTAGAAAGCAAAAGTAGTGAAAGCTCGCCTACAGAGCGCGTTTACGCAATTGGAAATAACTCGTATCTTTGCGAGAGTGTTGTAAATTTACGAGGTGTGGATGAGATCTGTAAAGCAAGTGCTTTTCGGCACGCTGTTGTTTTCCGTTTGCCTGTTATATTTCGGTTGCGCGCAGCAGCCACGTACTTTCTATGATCCCGCTGCTGATGGGGTCAAACAACTGGATGCGGCGATCGAGAAAGTGCAGGGCAAAGATCGGCTAATCCTAGTACAAATAGGCGGCGACTGGTGCAAGTGGTGTGTACGCCTCAATAAGACCATTAGTGAAGACCCTGAACTTCTGAAAGCCTTGGAAGAAAACTTTGAGTGGGTGCATATCTACTATGGCAAAGAAAATAAGAATGAGGAAGCTATGCAACGGCTAGATAACCCAACAAACTTTGGTTTTCCTGCTTTTGTATTGCTAGATAACCTCGGTGTAGTGGTCAGATTCGTTCCTACTGCTCAATTTGAAGATGGCGACGGTTACGACAAGGCAAAGCTGCTCCACTTCTTTAATACACTCGAGACACCAGAAGACGCAGAAAAAGGGGAGACAAATTAGTTCTTTAATCTCCGAGCTACAGAGAGTATACATTTATTGGTGCATTCTATCGGATATTATTTTAGATGGCAGCGAAAGAAAAATCGCAAGCAGAAGCGAGTAAAGATTTATTCTCTTCTATAGACGAAAACAAGCGCGAGGCTCTATTGGTCGCAATGCAAAAGATCGATAAAGACTTCGGTAAGGGTACGATTATGACCTTAGGGGCTCGTGCCGAGGAAGATATTCCTTCTATTCCTTCGGGCTCTATCCTGTTGGATATGGCGTTAGGGGTGGGAGGATATCCACGGGGACGCATTGTGGAAATTTATGGACCAGAATCCTCGGGTAAGACAACGCTCGCCATCCATGCTATAGCAGAAGTGCAAAAAAAGAATGGCGTTGCAGCGATTATAGATGCTGAACATGCTTTCGATCCTACATACGCGCGTAGTTTAGGGGTGAATATTGATATGTTGCTCATTTCGCAACCCGACAACGGAGAGCAAGCTCTTGAGGTAGCAGATCAGCTGATTCGCTCTGGCGCACTAGATGTCGTAGTTATAGACTCAGTAGCAGCGCTGACCCCTAAGGCAGAACTAGAGGGAGAGATGGGCGACTCAAAGGTCGGTTTACAGGCGCGCCTCATGTCGCAAGCATTGCGGAAACTGACAGGGACTATCTCGAAGACTAACACCGTTTGCATTTTTATCAACCAGTTGCGCGAGAAAATTGGTGCTACCATGTACGGTCCAACTGAGACTACTACTGGAGGGAATGCTCTGAAGTTCTACGCGTCACTGCGTCTAGATATTCGTCGCATTGGTGCGTTGAAAGATTCAAATGACGATCACTACGGCAATCGTATTCGCATTCGAATTGTAAAAAATAAAGTGGCTCCTCCCTTCCGTAAGGTTGAGTGCGACCTCATATTTGGTGAGGGAATCTCAAAAGCATCTGAGATACTAGACCTTGGCGTAGGATTTGGATTGATAGAAAAAAGTGGTTCGTGGTTTAGCTACGGGAGTAACCGACTCGGGCAAGGTCGCGAGACGGTACGTAAGCTACTTGTAGAGAATCAGGAACTTGCCACAGAGCTTGAAACTAAAATTCGGGAACGGATTGCCGAAGAACCGAATGCAATAAAATTTTAAGTATTACGTAGCCTAACTATACCTGTTTTGCATATAAAGTGAACTTGCGAAACAGAAAGGTCTAAAAGTGTAAGTGCATAGTCTAACCGACAGAGTTTAAGGAGCATCAGAGATGTTAGAGCAGGAACAAGAGCTAAAAGTAGCAGAGGAGACGGGAGCAACCCATGCGGTTTCTACGTCGCAAGAGGTAGAAGTGTCTGAACAGCCGCAGGACGAGCAGAGCGAGACGCAAACATCTGAAGCAGCAGCTGAAAATGCGGAGTCCACTTCGCCGTCTGAACACGAACACCAAGAAGAAGATGCTACAGATGAGAACGAGTCGGATGACGATTATTCGGAACTGACACTGCCCGAGCTCATTAACAGTTTTGCTAATGTAGTGAAGGATGAGTTGACTGAGAAGACGCGTGAACATGTAGGGCTTATCCAATCGCTTTTCAATAAGAAGCTGGAGGATGTGCGGCTGCGAGCGCGTGAGGAGTGGCAGGCTATAGAAGATCATGGCGAAGAAACCTTTGAAGCACCTTTTAGAGCAGAAGAACAACACTTCCGCGAGCTTTTGCAGTCTTACAAAGAACGTAGACGTAAACATGCGGAAGCTGTTGAAATAGAACGTAAGGAAAACTTACGCCGTAAACATGAAATTATTGAGAAAATAAAGGCTCTTACGCTCCGCGACGAGGTGAAGGGAGAAACTTTCAAAGAGTTTGATGCGCTGCGTGAACAGTGGAATCAGATTGGACTAGTACCACAAGCTGATAAAGAAGACCTGTACATGTCGTACAATACTGCTGTTCGGAGTTTTTATGACTACATCAAGATCAATCGCGATCTCCGTGATCTGGACTTTAAGAAGAACCTTGAGGCGAAGTTAAAGCTCTGCGAGCAAGCTGAAGATCTCTTAAAAGAGACGGATATCGTAGCAGCTTTCCGCAAATTGCAAGAGTTGCACTCATTGTGGAAAGAGATTGGTCCCGAAATGCCTGAGAAACGTGAGGAAGTATGGGAACGCTTCTCTTCGGCGAGTGCAGAAATCAATGCTCGGCATCATAAGTTCTTTGAGAACTTGAAGGAGCAGAACGAGGAGATTCTTGCTAAGAAGACGGCAATATGCGCCAAGGTGGAAGAACTGTTAAAGGAGGAGCGAACCTCCATGCAGAATTGGCGCAATGCTACAGACAAGGTAAAGGAACTTCAGAAGGAATGGAAAGAGCTAGGCTATTTGCCTAACCGAGTTGTTGGAAAGGTGCGTGAGCGTTTTCAAGCGGCATGTTCGCAAATCTTTGAAGGTTTCCGAGCTTACGATCGTGCTATGCGACAAGAAGGGAAGGACAATCTTCAGAAACTTCAGGATCTGTGTGCTCAAGCAGAGGCTATGAAAGAGAGTACAGACTGGAGCGCTACGACGCGTGCTATGATAGATCTGCAAAAACAGTGGCAGGCGGTAGGCTATGCGCCGCGCAAACGCCGCGATGAGTTATGGGAAAAGTTCCGTGGTGCTATGGATTACTTTTTCTCCCTTCGCGATGAAGCACAGTCTAGTCGTAATAA
>CAUVMY010000080.1:0-6414 GCA_963552845.1 uncultured Bacteroidia bacterium | reverse complement strand
ATCAACGTCGCACCGATATTGTAGAACAGATTGACACGCTCTTCTTCGAGCAATTTGCAAAGGTTACACCCAAAGAAACAGCTACCCTCAATACGGAAAGCCCTGCATGGGCGGTGGATCGCCTCTCCATCCTTACGCTCAAAATCTACCATATGCAACTACAGGCAACCGACCTCACGGCAACCCCAGAACACAGGAAACGCTGCCAACAAAAACTAGACGTACTTCTCACACAACGTGTCGACCTATCGACTGCGCTAGATCAATTGTTGGAGGCATACGCAAACGGCGAAAAGGTGATGAAAACATACCGCCAGATGAAGATGTACAACGACCCATCGTTGAATCCCATACTCCGCGGTAATAAATAATATAACCTCCACAACGTGAAAAAAGAGAAAACGCCCCACCTCCTTCTAATACGCCTAAGCGCATTAGGAGATGTGGTTATGTTGCTCCCCGTAGTGCGAAGTATGCGAGAACAGCATCCCGAGGTGCAGCTCTCGGTACTTTCACAACCCTTTGCGCGCCCTTTCTTTGAAGCTATTGAAGGAGTACATTTTATAGAAGCCGAAATCCACAATCGCCATAAAGGGATTTTGGGACTCTGGCGCTTGGCGCGAAAACTCGAAAAAGAGAACTCCTTTACTGCCATTGCCGATGTACATAGTGTATTGCGCTCATGGCTACTAACTTTCTTCTTGTGTCTGCTACACTTCCCTCGGAAGTATCGTATAGCAACGATCAACAAAGGGCGAAAAGAAAAAGAACATCTCACACGCGCAAAGGCGAAACAGCTTGTACCTCTCGAGCATTCTGTAAAACGTTATGCCGATGTTCTACAACGCTTAACGTTCAAGCTGCAAGTGCCCTACGAACTCGGAGGACTTGAACCTGTAGATCTACCCCCCGCAGTAGCCCTGTTTTTTACCCTCACACGCCCCCGTGTAGGGATTGCGCCTTTTGCCAAACATAAGGGGAAAATATATCCACTGGAGCGTACCTTAGAACTTGTTAAACGCCTACAACGCCAAGGAATTCAAGTATTCCTTTTTGGCAGTCAGGGCGACGAACAGCACCTCTTGGAACGCTGGGCAACTAAGCCCGATATAGTTGTAATCCCCACCTACCACCTCAACCTCCTAGAAGAATTAAGTGTCATGCAACGCCTCGACCTCATGGTGGCCATGGATTCTGCCAATATGCATCTTGCCTCTTGGGCGGGTACACGTGTGCTCTCTATTTGGGGGGCAACGCACCGCTTTGCAGGATTTTACGGGTGGGGGCAGTCTGAAAATTTGGCTGTAGAACGAGACGACATTGCGTGTCGCCCCTGTTCCATATATGGAAATAAGCCTTGCATGCGTGGTGACTATGCGTGTCTGGATTTGTCGGTAGACGAAATCTATAAACGAGTATTACTCGAATTACCTACTCATCCTAGTGCTTCGTTTTCCAACTAATTTGTTGCCCCAATCTACAGGTTAGAAATCTATTTCGCCGTACAGAATTCGTTTTCAGTATAAAAAAAAGATGCCAATAGTTCGCCACTTAGGGCAGCGTTCAGGGCTTCCCGATCACTACGATAGTTCTCTCCTTGAAGCTATTCCGCGTCAGAGTTCTATTGGCGGTGTGGGGTATGATGTTTGGCACGCATACGAGGTATGTGCGTTGTGTGAGGATGGAATGCCTGTACAAGCTATCGCAAAGCTATGCTACGAACGAAAAAGCCCAAGCATAGTAGAAAGTAAGTCGTTGAAATTGTATCTTTATTCCCTCGCCAACGAAAAAATAGGACAAACTCCTTCTGAGGTACTACAACGCTTGGAAGATACCATTTGTAGAGACTTGTCTGCTTTACTACAAACACAGGTGAAATGTTCGCTCCACACTTTTTACAATGACCTTACTGACCCTCTTAGTCATTATCCACTTTTAGAAACAAGTGTCGAGCTACTCACTATTGCCGATGGCGAACTCCGTATTGCCTCACACCTTTTAGGGTCTCTGTGTCCCGTAACGGGGCAACCAGATTGGGGTACACTGGTTTTGCATCTGGCAGGCGAAAATATCCCAACTCGTTCAGAATTGCTTTCGCTACTTCTTGCCAAACGCTGGGAACGCGGCTTCCACGAAGAGATCTGCGACGAGCTATATACAGAACTCATCCACCAATATATGCCGCGGCATCTCATGCTCTCCTGCCTCTATACGCGTCGTGGCGGTATCGATATTTGCCCCGTACGTGCTACGGAAGTGGGTATAATCCCATCGCATTTTATTGATGTGGGGACTTTGTCGCAGCCATCGTTCCGGAGGTGATATCCGCACGGGCAAACGCTCTTTTCTTTTTATCCTCCTCATTGTTCTTTTAACTAGCACACTTGCTGCACAGAATACAGACAGCATTGTGCAGCAGATAAATACCCAGCTAGGCGATACGCTCTGTACTTTCCCTCTCTCGCAGCGTGTGTTTTCATTAAAACGCCCCATTATAGCGGGCACATTGCGCATTGTCCGCTCCACACTTCCAGCGCAATTTTATCCTACAATCTCACTAGATAGTTCGGCAACGCGATTGTACATTGTAGGAGAACATACCTCGAAATACGATACGATTTGGGTAGGTTTTCGCTACTTGAATCGTCCCACACAACAGACGTTCGGAGTCTATACACTCCTCGACTCTGTAAGCCCCTCTGACCTACCGCGTTGGAAACAGATACAACAAGAACATAGTACTTCGCAAAAGACAAGTACTTCCCCTCCCTTTATCTTATGGGGGTACGCCGAACGCGAGGCATCGCTAGGTGAAAGTATACAAGCCCCTTTCGCAGGTCGTATGCATCTGGAGCTAGAGGGGCAGTTAGAATCAGGGCTACGCATTGCGGGCGAACTCTCTGACCAATCGCTTCCTTTTCAACCCGATGGGACAACAACACAAGTAAAAGCATTAGACAGGCTCTACTTACGAGTATCCGACACGCTCTGGCAGGCAGAAGGCGGTGATTTAGAACTACATACTGACAATCATTTTCTTTATTACAATACTCCCATACAAGGTTTGCGCTATACAAATGAGACTCGCACGACACAACACGATACGCTACAATTTGACATAGCTTTGGGCGTAGCCAAAGGAGAGTATGCCGAAGTCGAGCTAGTGGGACAAGAAGGAATTCAAGGACCCTACCGCATTTACGGCTCATCATCACTTTTACAAGTGGCAGCCATTGCGGGTAGCGAATATGTATATCTTGATGGCGTACTCCTCACACGCGGCTATGATAAAGATTACACCATCGACTACAATTTGGGCGAAATTCGGTTTACAGTACAACGCCCCGTGCGTGCGGGAAGTCGTATTCGTGTAAAATATGAGAAAGCGTCGCAACGCTATACGCGTTATCTCCTGCATGGCGATGCACGCGGAACGCTACGCAACGCTTGGGGGCTACAACTGCAAACCTACGTAGCACACGATGCGGCTTCAACACTCCAATTACCAAACAATAAACAAGAAGCCCTTGAGGGCTTAACAGGACTCGATCCTGCACAAGAGGTACTTCGATTTTTACAGTTAGGAAAAAAAACGGATGGGAAACAACAAGAGGGCTACATCCTTGTGGATACACTTGTAGCTGCCACAAGCTATTCTCTATTTCGTTACGTTCCAGCGGGTGTCTATGATTCCGTTTACACTCCCACTTTTCGCTACACGGCAAGCGGAGGCGACTACATACAAACGCAAAGCGAGAATAATGAGCCAGTATACGTATGGCGCGCGCCACTTAACGGAAAACCACAGGGCAACTATGCTGTAGGCGAGGAACTCGCACCCCCGAAAAGCCATCAGCTTATTCAAGCCACAGCAAGCAAAGAACATAAGCACTATAAAACACAAATTACGGTAGCTTATAGCCATTATGATCCGAATACACTTCAAACAACATACACACAAAAAAAGGACGGCATTGCAACCAAAGCTCGAGTAGAGTGGCGCTTGGGAAGTTTAGGACAGCAGACATTTTGGCTCGGGAGTGAAGGACGTTTTGTATTTCGCGATTTCCGTGCCGTACAAAACTATCTGCCCGTAGACTTTATGCGCAATTGGGGACTTAAGGGTGAGATGCCGACAGACTCATGGGGCGATGCGTCATTATGGTTACTCATGCGCAGCGGTCGTGGTGTTTCTAAAATAGGCGGAAATTTCTTTTTTAGCCCTCATTTCCGCGGTTTTGCCTTTGAACGCAATTTAGATTACTTGTGGCGCTACTTTGGACTCAAGATGAAGGTTAGTACGCGACGCATGTATGGCGATTCCCTCCAGCGCTGGGTTGGACAATTACATAACGAAATAACGCTACGTTCAAAATTCATACAACCCATTTATTTTGTCGATGGCGAAATACAATCGACAAGCCAACGGACGCGCACCGTAGAAGACGATTATCGATGGCTAAGAACTGGACTCCGAACACGTTTTGGCGATTCTACCTTGTATTCAACGCAGCTAGAACTAGCTTATAGGCATGACGATGCGACGGTATTGCCCACACAACAACCACGACGTCATACATGGGAAGCAACGGCACAAGGTAAACTCAATTTACAACGCTATGGTAACTACACTGCCCGACTTAACTACCAGCACCTGACCTCTTTTTATACTCAACAAAAGCCTATCACGACCCATGTACTTTTGGCACAACTCGGAAGCCAATTAGCCCTGTGGCGGGAACGGATTCGCATTCTCTTGCAACAAGAGCTATCCACCGAGAATACCCCTGAATGGCAACAACACTTTATCCGCGTACCTGACGGACAAGGGCGCTATACTTGGATTGATGCTAATGGCGACGGCATTGAGCAGCTAGACGAATTCGTGCTTGCTGCCTTTCGTGACCAAGGGCGCTATGTATTGCAGATGGTGCCATCATCTACCACTCGCGCCACACGAACGAGTAATCTACAGCTAGGCATAAACTTTACACCACGAGCCAATGGCAGAGCAATAGATTCGCTCACATATTGGTATGAACGAGTAGATCTAGAAGTTAGCACTACGCTAGGAGAAAAGCGAGTCCAAGAGAATTGGGCTAATACACTTCTACATTTTGGTGCGCTTTCGCAGGCTTTACAAGCACAGCGCACCTTGAATACAACGTTTTGGTTCAATAAAAATAGTGCTCCTATGCAAGCATTTTTGGGAGGGAGCTTTTCGTTACAACAACAGCAACTTTCGCAGGGACGGACTAGCAATAATGAGCATGCTTTCCGTATGGGAGTAAGTACTCCCGATGTAACGAAGTGGATAGCAGAACTCGGAGGAGAATGGCAGCACAAAGTACAGAAGATTCCGTACGGTACGGAGCAAGAGCTTAATTCGCGCCTCTGGCTACTACGCAGCGCCGTTGGTCGCCGCTATGCCAACACTGCCGAACAACGTATTGAAGTGCGCCAAACGTGGTTAATGGTAAAACAAGACGAACACCCTGCACGTATGACAGAATGCGAATATACATTACATATCCCTTTAGGAAAGCAATTTAGCGGGGAAGTACGTTTTACATACGCATACACTACTATTGTTGCATTACGCAACAATCCGCTAGCTTATAGTCTGACACGCGGCTACTCAGACGGGCACAATCTTATAAATCATCTCACACTGCGCTACAAACTCTCGCGCCACGTAGAGCTCTCTGCAAGCTATGAGTTGCGAAAGTTGGGCAGCACACCGCTCCAGCAAGCAGGCAATTTTGCGGTAAGGACTGTTTTTTAGTGGAAACACGAATTACGGGAGAGAACTAAGCAAAACAATGTGTTCTACGAGCCTGTACCTATCACGAGCAACGCAGAAGAGGAAATATTCATCGGATTGAGCAAATCACGCTTTACCCAACAATTTTGCTTATCGCTATATTATAGCGAGGCATGCCTCGCTCCTACTAAAGTCGTGCAAAGCACATTTAGGGCGATCATAAAAAGCGCGCATTCAGCAGGCATTTCACACAGCCGCCACTGCAGGATCAATACTTTTATCGTTTTCTCGGCTTATTACGAAATTATAATGTGTCAGCTTAGACTCGGAATAATGTTCTCATCCCATTTCACAGATTGTCGTATATCAGATTATTCCGAAATAATACTCCATTCTCTGACACCGTATGGTAAGCACCATCTGATTGCTACCAATTGTATCCTTCGTATATAGCACTACCTCCAAAAGAATCCGTTGTACGGAATGCAATTTTACAGTAATCATGAGAAGTGTATAAGGGTACTTTTATGGTCGTATTCGTAGCCAATGAGCCAAACTTACTTCTAGTCTGCCACAAACCAGATGAGTATGTCTTACATGTATAATATGGCATCATGGTAACATTTGTCCTACATATAAATCTAATTCCT
>CAUVMY010000079.1:0-6456 GCA_963552845.1 uncultured Bacteroidia bacterium | reverse complement strand
CAGTGGGATCGTTAGGGTTCAGTCGCCCGAAGGAGATGAAACGCTCCCAACTAATGTCGTAGCGAGCTGGATAGTGCGCCATATAGATGCGCACCATATCCTCGGTAAAAGTATCGTGCCCAGCGGGAACGGGTGTATGGGTCGTAAAGAGCGTCGAAGCACGTACTATCTCAGTGGCTTCATCGAACGAATAGCTGTGCTCGTGAATGAGGAGTCGCAAA
The DNA here is from genome assembly GCA_963552845.1 of uncultured Bacteroidia bacterium. Lineage (GTDB taxonomy): Bacteria > Bacteroidota > Bacteroidia > Bacteroidales > CAJPTX01 > Bacteroides_D. Next base: position 6,235 of record CAUVMY010000079.1, on the reverse strand, counting down.
CGTTCTAGGGAAGCAAACGCGGCGTGCCCCTCGTTAAGGTGATAGAGTTCGGTAACACACCCTGCTGCTTGAAGCGCGCGCACACCACCAATGCCAAGTATCATCTCCTGTTTGAAACGATTCTCTTGGTCTCCTCCGTAGAGATAGTGCGTAATGGTACGGTCTTCCTCGCCATTCCCCTCGAAGTCTGTATCGAGCAAGAAAAGCGGTACACGCCCCACCATAACCCGCCATAAACGCACCTGCACACGTCGACCAGGGAAAGCCACCTCTACTGTAATCCAGTTTCCTTTTTCGTCTCGTACGGGCAACACGGGGGTCTGTGTAAAGTTCTGATGATTGTATGAAGCAATTTGCTGCCCCGAAAGCGAGAGCTGCTGCGTAAAGTACCCATAGCGATAAAGCAACCCAACGCCTACCAGATTAAGATTACTGTCGGATGCCTCTTTAAGATAGTCGCCTGCGAGTACCCCCAAACCGCCACTGTACAGTTTTAACGACGAGTGTAGCCCATACTCCATGCTGAAATAACCAATACTAGGCGACTCGCTCGTTGGTTTCTGTGCCATATACTCCTGAAAACGAGCATAAATGGCTTGCAGGTGTTCCAAGAATCCGACATCCTGTCCGAGTTCCTCCAGACGAGCGTAGGAAATATGGTCTAGCAACATCATCGGATTACACTCGCAGGCTAGCCACGCTTCGCGGTCTATGGAAGCAAAGAGCTCCTCGGCATCGGGTTGCCAACACCACCACAGATTACTAGTGAGAGCCTCAAGCGGGTGGAGTTGCTCGGGAATGTTGCGTTGCACCACCATACGCATCCAGCGCGGAGCAGGAACAGAGGCGCGTAAATCTACTTCTGACTGTGAGTGGTGTTGTGATAGCGGAGCAAACTCTTTCTCGCGTTTTTGAGCTATCGTAAGCGCCAAATTATACGAGGTGCGGTAGTGCTCTATGAGATTAGACCACTCGGCAAGCGACGAAAGTTCACGCGCCATAGCATTGGCTTGTTCGATTCGTTCACTACTAAGAGTTGTAAAGCTCAATATGCGGTCTGCAATAGCTCTACTCACCTCATCGTCGTCTCCCTCTCCTCGGTGTACTACAAAAGCGCCATCTCCTAGCTTTTTTCGAGAATCCTCGAGCCACAAGCCAAACCCTGCTAATGTACTCGTAACGGTGGGTACTCCAAAAGCCAAACTCTCCAGAGGTGTATAGCCCCACGGTTCGTAATAGGAGGCAAAAACCGTAAGATCTAGTCCCAAAAGAAGTTGATAGTAGGGGAGATTGAAAAGCCCATCGTCACCCTGAAGGTAACTAGGCACAAAAACTACTTTTACGCGAGCTTCTGGGGCATTATAAAGCCCGCGTTCCCGCAAACGGCGCAAGATAGGGTCAGTATCCGACTGCTCTAGGTTATGGGTTACATAACGCTCTGCGCCATCTGTCGGTTGTAGCGCGTCGCCTTCGCCAGCGAGGCTGCGACGTAAGTCTTCGCGTACCCCCCGATTGCCCGCTGGGATGAGGAGGTAAGCAACCACCTTTCGTTGAAGTGCCGTATTCTGATTGAGTTCGCCTAGGGCATCAATAAAAACATCTAGCCCTTTGCTTCGGAACTCATAACGCCCACTCGTACCTATCAGGAGAGTATCGTCGTTAAAAGGCTCGTTGAGTAATGCAGAGGCAACTGCTAAGAACTTCTTACGCGCTTCTTTCCGTTGCTCAATAAACGTTTGCGGTTCGGGGACGAAAGTAGGTTCAAAGCCATTGGGTGTTACCAAATCTACAGGCTTGCGCAAAAATGCACGGCATTCGCGTGCTGTAAGATCACTCACCGTAGTAAAGACATCGGCGTGTAGTGCACTGAGGCGCTCTAAGGAGTGTTTGGGAACTACATTAAACTCCCTTGCCGTCTGCTCAGGGTCTGTTTTATCTAGTAATGCATAGAGAGGCATACCATTGCCTGCCATACAACGACCAAGGACAGTAGCATGCGAAGTAAAGACGGAACCAACCTGTGGCAGTGCTTTGCGAAGATATAGCAAGCCCCCCCCCGTCATCCATTCATGGAATTGTGCAACTACCTTGTGTCGCATAGTAAGACGACGGCAGACAAAGCTTTCGATGGCTTGCCCTGCGGCATAACCAAAAAGAAGCGGCTCTATATAGTCCCATTGCCCCGAGAGGGAGTCCAGACCATATTGTTCCCATAGGTGCTCCAATATCTCATCTTTACGAGCAAAGAGGGAGGAAAAATCTACAAGTATCACTAGCGGACTTGTGGGAATTGCCCAGCGCCCAACGCGTACACACACACCATCTTGTACAGCCTCTTGTGCCCACTGACTGAGTGGTGTTTCCTGTTCTATAAATTCAGGGTTTGTACCTGAAGCACGCCAGAGGTCTGGCCCTATAGCTATGTAAGCGCCTTTGTAGGTTTTCGCGATGCTACGCGCTTTGGTAGATACCACCGTATGGATTCCACCCACTTTATTACAAACCTCCCAACTGACCTCAAACAGATAGTCAGGGTGCAATTCTAACTCATTCATATTCTATTGATTTTCTGTTTCCTTCAAAAACCTCAGTTCGTACCCCATGCTTCTTTATCGAGCGTGCGGTAGAGAATAGCTTCAGCAATGTGTGAAGCTAGAATATCGGGCGTCCCCTCCAGATCGGCAATGGTACGTGCCACTTTGAGAATACGATCGTAGGCTCGCGCTGAAAGCGACATGCGCTGCATAGCCGTACGCAACAAATTCAAGCAATCCTCGGAAAGGGAGCAAAACTGTTGCAATTGCTGACTCCCCATCTGTGCATTGCAATAAATTCCCTTGTCTGCAAATCGTTCCGCTTGACGCTTACGAGCCGCTATGACGCGTTTCCGAATCTCGGCACTACTCTCCGCTTTTTGTGTTTGCGACAATTTCTCAAAGGGGACGGGAATCACTTCCACGTGAAGATCGATACGATCGAGGAGGGGGCCTGAAATACGATTAAGGTACTTCTGTACCATGGCAGGGGTACAAACGCACTCCTTTGTTGGATGATTATAGTACCCACACGGACACGGATTCATAGAAGCTATAAGCATGAACGAGGCGGGATATTCGGCTGAGCTCTTGGCGCGAGAGAGGGTAATCTTCCTGTCCTCGAGGGGCTGACGCATAACCTCTAGCACCTGACGCCGAAATTCGGGGAGTTCGTCTAAGAAAAGCACCCCGTTATGCGCCAAGGAAATCTCACCTGGTTGGGGGAACTGACCACCTCCTACAAGCGCCACATCGCTAATGGTATGATGCGGGCTACGAAAAGGACGCACGGTAACGATCCCAGCGCCAGGCGGAATAAGCCCCACCACCGAATGAATTTTAGTGGTTTCCAATGCTTCACGCAAAGTAAGCGGCGGAAGTATGGTAGGCAGACGTTTGGCTAGCATCGTTTTCCCTGCACCAGGAGGCCCGATCATGATAAGGTTGTGTCCGCCCGCCGCGGCAATTTCGAAGGCGCGTTTTACAGACTCCTGACCTCGAACGTCGGAAAAATCAATATCGTAGCAGTTCCCACTCTGTTCAAAATCTTGTTGGATATCGCGCTTTACACGAGGAAGAGCCTCCTCATTGCCCGAAAAGAACTCTACAACCTGCGACAAATTCTCGGCAGCATAAACTTCCAGACCTTCCACAACGGCTGCTTCAGAGGCATTCTGTACGGGAATTATTAGTCCCCTGAACCCTGCCTCATGCGCTTGTAAAGCAATAGGGAGCACCCCACGAATGGGTTGAAGTTTTCCGTCGAGCGAGAGCTCGCCCATGATGATATAATCTGCCAGTTGCTCGTCGGGCAACTGTTCGGAGGCGGCGAGGATGCCAATAGCAAGCGGCAAGTCATACGCCGAACCCTCTTTACGCAAATCGGCTGGTGCCATATTGATAACTATGGCTTTGCGCGGAAAACTATAGCCGTTGGTTGTAAATGCTGAACGAATGCGGTATTCACTTTCCTTAACAGCGTTATCGGGGAGTCCCACCAAATTGAGTCGCACCCCTTGCGTAGTTACTACCTCTATCACAATAGTTTGTGCACTGATGCCATGCACTGCGCTACCAAATGTCTTTACCAACATCGCCTAGTTATTTCGCCTCCTCCTGTTTACCTAAACAAAGTTACCAAAAAACTTAAGGAGGCAGCCGAGAGGCTATAGAGGCGGTGTGCCTCGCCCGTTGTCATTCATATCGTGCCATGACGCATAAGAGTTAAGAGTTCGCGCCTGTGGCGCGAGTGTAGGGGCGAGGCATGCCTCGCCCGCCGTGTGCGGCGCACACGTATTGCACGTATTGCGATTATTCATTTCAAAATATCATTTGTCGGTTATCGCGGGCGAGGCATGACACACATATATCGATCATTGGCGGGCGAGGCGTGCCTCGTCCCTACAAAGCCTTGCGGAAGCAAGGCTACATACGTGATTTTGTTGCCCTTACAGGGCGCATATATCGGGGAACATGTAATCCCCAAGGCGTTGCCTTGGGCTAAATTGTACCGCCCTTTCAGGGCGAAAAACAAGCTCCCTCCATTCGTAATTCGTCATTTGTAATTCGTAATTTAAGCGAAGCGTTGCCCTAAGCTAGATTGTATTGCACTTTCAGTGCGAAAAACATGGATTCTTACCTAAACGGGAAGTAATTTGCGAAACGGGGGTTGCAGCGGCGCGCCATGGCACGCCGCTACACGTATTAATGTGTTTTGTAGACGTGCTATACACTTCTCAAATACATTTTCAGAGAGTTTTGCTATACCCTCACGTTTTTGCCTTTATGAAAAAGGTTTACCAGACACACCGATAATACAGTAGAAGACAAACTAAAGGGATTTTTTAAGAATCGGAATCGCAATACGAAAGACATTTGCCACTCAAAAGAGGGCTTTCCTGTAAAAAAGGCGAGTCCGTATGCAACTAGGCAAAATTCGTTTTCGTTACTGTTTTTGGTGGGATAGTTTTTTGAGAAAACGTTACATTTGCATGTGACGGGGTGTTTCATTCTAATTGGTTGGATTTTAGCGTTTTTGGATAGGAGAAAATGGTGGGGGTTATCGCGTTGTCTCGGAGAGCAACGTCGTTTATGCGTTTCATCGGGGTTACAGTTGGAGCGTTCTGCATTTGCCTGACTCTTCGGGCACAGCCTTCAGTGACTGTTGAATCGCACAATATTACATCCAAGTGTCCTGCTCTAAACACTACCTATCAAGCACAAGTGAAAGTTACGGGGGGAACTCCCTTTTCTTCATCCCTCTCGCCCGCCTTTTACCGCTACATAGTAACCGACGATAGTGCTCCCGCTCCCAATGCTGGAACATTTGAAATTGCTGCTAACATAGCAAAAGCCATTCCTTTGGTACGTGGCGCATCTAAGCTTTGGATTTTCGACAATTCTCCTACATCGCCTACAGGGATACAACTTGCCGACCTTCTAAAGGATGGTGGCGGAAACCCCATCCCGATCCCACAAGACGTACAGCTACACCCTTCGCACGTACAAGTTTCAGATTTGCTGTGTCCTGGTGGCACAACAGGTATTATTGCAGCGCGAGAAAGTGGTGCGGCTGTCCGCTATATTCTCTTAAGTACACAGGTGGGTAGCAATCCACAGACGCAAGAGCCAGGCGATGTAGTAAAAGCGGTGAACGGGAGCGGTGTCTTTGAGGGACTCTCGGCAGGCTTCTACAAGGTATGGGTAGAGAATGCCGACCAGTGTATTTTCCGTTATGGGCAACTTTTTGAAGTGAAGGATGCTACGCCATGGGCCGCCACTTTTGTGGCTAAAGGGGAAGAGAAGGCTCTTTGCCCAGGCAACAAGGTAGAGCAAGTGCGAATAGACGTAACGGGCGCTTCTGGGCGTTATTTGCGCTTTACGTGGTGCTTCCGTGACATTGCGGGCAACGAACTTTTACCCATCGTAACGACACGCAACACACTCGATAGCGTTGCACCTGGCGACTGGAAGGTAGACGTGGTAGACGACCGAGGCTGCGAACATACTTTCAGTCATACAGTAGATGGAAGCCGAAATTATGCAATTAAAAAACCGCCGACTGTGATAACACCTGCACAATGCGCCTTGTATAAGGAGAACGAAGAACTCTCTTATGGTCAACTCATCAATTTAACCATAGAAGGTGGGAATACGGGGTCAAAACGATTTACGTGGTTGCGTGTCCCAACGCAGGTGAA
>CAUVMY010000078.1:0-6472 GCA_963552845.1 uncultured Bacteroidia bacterium | reverse complement strand
TCCGCGATATACGTGCTTGAATTCCATCAAATGCAAGCTATTCAACTTCTGCTTTTGGAGCTTCCTGACCCTTTATAGTCACTGTAAGTGTATAGGTCGATTTATAGTAGCTAACGCCCCAAAACTTACGGTATACATAAAGCGAAACGGGGTTTGTACAATCTATCTCCGTTTCTCCAGACTTGAACTGTTTGGCTTTAGCATCCTTACCGAGCCAAACAGAAGCAGGTCCTTCAGCATTTTCCCAAACAGGAGTAGTATGTATGGCAAAATTCGCCTTCAGACGCGTAACATCCGTGCCTGCAGGAACTGTTCCCACAATCGTTGTACCTATTATTTGTGTTTCTGCCCCAGGGGCATCCAGAAGAAATGAAGTAAAACGTCCACGCTCATTGGGAGTAGATTTATCTTCCACAACAACCACCTCGTAGCTATTCGTACTGAAGCCATCTTCTGAAGTAACAATTAACTCTTTGGGAGCTTTGTCAGAAAAATCTAGCGGTTCTCCTTGTTTCAAGTTTACACTCGCTCCTGTAGAGACTTCGTACAACGGGTAAAGTAAATTCGTTGTTTTGGTCGTATAAAAAATAAAGCGATGAGGTTCGGTAATAGTGGCTTCGCCGAGTGGAAGTAACTGAAACCGCATAAGCTGCGCCTCTGAGTACTTTTTGAGCGTAGTATGCACAGTATACGAACTTTTCGCAGCACCATCTTCAGAAATCACATCTATGCTTACAGGAGCCGAAAAATCAATGGGTACACCTTTAGCAATTGAGAGAGTTGCCCCTTCACTCACCTTGATAATCGGAACCAATTCTCGGAGATCTGATCCCCTAGCCGCTTCTGCATAAATCTGAGAACCATCTATATCTGCATCGGTCTGCGTACCTGCAAAACGGAAAGAGAGGATCTGCGCGTCTTCATGTTGCGGCGGCGTTTTCTGACGCACAGAAATACGAAATGTGTTAGAGGTACGTTGATCTTCGCTCGTAACACGGATGTAAAGCGGTTCAGAGAAATCGAAGGTGTCGCCTATTTTCCAATCGCAGGTCGCCTTCTCTGAAATTGTAAATTGTGGCTTAAGTGCGGTTAGTTCTGTACCCTCGGGTACAAGCACTTTTATACGCGTACCGCGCGGCTCATATTCGGCATTCTCAATCCCTTCGAGCTTAAAATCGCTCAACCATGCCTCACTATTCTTTTCTTCCTCTTTAGGAGGTACAACTGGAGGAGCTTCCTGCTTAGATAACGACAGGGTATATTGACGTTGGTTACGCTCATTCTCTGAGGTTACAACAAGGGTAAAAGGTTTAGTAAAATCATACGTCCCGCCCGACTCACAGTTGGCAGTAGCCCCCGACGACAAAGTAAAAATGGGAACTAACTGCTTCAGATTTGCCATGTAACTCACTTCAGCTGCGACTGTAGTACTAAGCGGACGTAAGGTATCGCTCACCAAGTAGCACCGTATCTTTACTCAGACGCTTTACGAAATGGATAGAAACCAGCTCTGCCTCGTAGTTGCGCGTATCTTCCTTGCAAGCGTAGAAAACAGACACCACCCCAACAAACAATAAGGCTAGCCTTAGACGAAACAGTTGACTCAATTTTTTCATCTCATGCCCCTCAAAATTGTTTGCAAAGTTAACAGAACGAATAGATTGAATCAGAAATGAAAAAAAAAGCAGTTTGTCATAATACACAAACTGCTGTATAGCGTGAAAGCCTTTACGCTAGACGTAAAAAACTTGCGACAGATACGTACTTTCTGCTCGTTCTCAACGCCTGACTTTATACGTCGTGCACACACTAAAAGGCAGTGTACAGAATTCTATTCTGACACACACAATAGGAAATAAACGAGATGAATTCCGACTAATTGCCAGACGTACGAAACGAATCGGTAATACGCACTAATGTTGGCACTACCACCAATACGGGAACTGGCGCAGTGCGCAAAAGACGTTGCGCCTTTTCGCCAATCATAAAGATGGAAGGAGCGGCTTTATCGCGCGTTGTAACAACAATTATAGAGTTCGCAATGTGTGACGCATATTTGTTCGTTACCTCCACCAAATCGTCTTTCTCGGCACGATAGGTACAGTACTGCAAGTCGTTCTTTGCAAAATACTCTTCGCATTGCGCCGTATAAGCGTTCAGTTTCCTGAGCTCCTCTGTATCATAATTGTCAGTCGAAGTAACAATGTGCACCGTAGCACCCCACTGCTTAGCCAATTTTACCGCCACAGGCGACTTCTGACGACTTTCAAAAGTAGTATCTAGGGGGAAAATCACATTCTGAATGGGGACTGGCGTTATGCCGTGTCGTATGGTATAAACAGGCAATTCGGTAGATGCTAATATTTTCAATGTATTACTACCCAGAAATAATTCTTCAAAACCCGAAGCGCCATGTGTGGAAGTCACAATAACGGCATCGTTAAACGCTTCTGCCTGCGCCACAACCTCTTGGTAAATTTTTCCTTTCTTGACGATATAATCAACCTCAATGCCCACGGGCAAGTTCTTCTTGATTTCATTTATGAGTACCGCAAATTCTTCCTCTACCAAGCGGCGCTCATCTTCTAAACTCAGATGTGCAAAATCGGGCTTTTTACGTTGGACGTATACCAACTGGATAGAAGCCATTGTCTGCGAAGCAAGGACAGTAGCAAGCGCCACGCCATTCCGTGCTTCTTCAGAGAAATCGTAAGGGACTATAATGCGTTTCATGCTTTACGTGCGTTATCTACTACAAATATAGCCAATCTAAAAAAGATTACTACCTTTGCGTCGGTTCTGATGTGAGCAGTTCTACTGCTTGATATTAGATGTCCTGTGGTGTAATTGGCAACACGTCTGACTCTGGATCAGAAAAGTCAAGGTTCGAGTCCTTGCAGGACAACGGAGTTCCTAAGCGGATATGGCGAAATTGGTAGACGCGCTAGACTTAGGATCTAGTGCCGCAAGGCATGAGGGTTCGAGTCCCCCTATCCGCACTCTAGATGAAAAAGGCATCGCAGTTGCGATGCCTTTTTTGTTCCATGACATGAATAAAGCGTGTTTAAGCACGCAAGCTACTTACTCCGTTTCCCAAGCTCCGATAGTTCGTTTCTGTTCGTCAAAACTAACTCCTATTAGGGTTACGCGTTTACCCGAAGCGCGGAAAGGCGTATCATAGCCGTTCGCCTTAATTTGTGCTAAAGCTTCTTGTGGCGTTCCCGTGCTCCAAAGCTTAAACTCAAAAACGTAGATCACATCACGCGTATGCACAACGCAATCGGCTCGCCCCACAGAATTGTGTACCTCCGTTTGCACAAACTGCCCCATAAGCGAGAAGATTAAATAGACTGACACTTGATAGTCGCGTTCACGCAGAGAAACCATCTCCTCCGAAGCGACCGAACTATACGGAATGCCCGATAGAATTGAGCGCATACGAGTCATAAACTCATCTACTTTGCCTTCAAGTATATCACGAGCAAAATCGCTTGCAGCAACTCCAGCGCCATACAAGGAGGGGGCAAAACCATCAAGCAGGTTTTTCATAAAGCCGTAACGAACCTCATCGTTTGGAAAACCCAAGCGATACACGTTAAACAGGGTCTGATACTCCTTAATAGTCAGATAACCCGCTTGAAAAAGAATAGGGAGAGGATTGCGCGAATCCGTACGGTTAGCCTCTAAATCTGATTCGTCAAGACGAACATTACTCTCAAGATCGGGGATGTTGTAATGGGCAGCCTTTAGGTATTCAACGAGAAAGGTGGGTGTACCTGTTGCGTACCAATAATCTGAGAGCTCTCGCGATGCAAAAACATTGAGTAAGCTAAAAGGGTTGTAAACATTTTCCCCCTTTCGCGCAAAGAGATAGCCATCATAGCGCTTTTTAAGGATAGCCAGAGTAGCATCGCGTGTCTCGCCAAGTTCGTTGCCTAAAGTTTCTATCTCAGGAGCAAAGTTCGCTTCCAGTTCCCGCTCCGTGATCCCACAAATAGCTGCAAAGTCCGATAATAAGCTAATATCGCGCAAGTTGTTTAAGCCACTAAAAACACTGACCTTGCTAAAACGCGTTACTCCCGTTAGAAACGCAAAACGAAGATAACGGTCGCTGCTCTTAATTACAGAGAAGAAGGCGCGCAAAATATCGCGATACGTATCATTAAGCTCGGGCTTATTTATAGTATCTAGTAACGGTTTATCGTACTCATCTATGAGTACGACTACTTGACGACCCGTCTTTTTATAAACGTGTTCTATTATATACGCAAAACGTTCCTCAAGCGATTCGCTAATCTTGCTAAGACCATAGTATGCTTCCCATTTTTGCAAGTTTAGCGACAAGCGCTCTACTAACGCCTCTCGATTTTCATAATTTCTAGCATTCAAATCTAAATATAAGACTGGGTACTGTTGCCATGCTTCGCGTTTTTCGTGCGCTGCAAGTTCAAGTTCAGCTTGCTCTAAGTACAATCCTTTGAAGAGCTCTTGTTTACCCGAAAAATAGGCATCTAGAGTAGATAGTAGCAAACTCTTACCAAAACGACGAGGACGGCTTAAGAAGTAGAGCTTATTCGTACTGACTAATTGAAAAACATATTGAGTTTTATCTACGTAAACGAATCCCTTTTCTCGTAGATCTTGGAAGTTTTGTCCCCCAATAGGCATTACTCGTATTTCGGACATCGCAAACGGAAAATTAGTATGCTAAGATAAGGAAAATAAGGGATGCCCTCATGCTAAGTACAAAAATAACAGAGAGCAAGACGTGAGTTTGCCATTGTTCGCAAACTGCTGTTGCTAACGTCTTTTTGCTCCGACGAGCAATCCTAATACAAAAGGTGTTTTACGACGTAGAACTGATGTACGGGACGTTGAAACAAGGTGTACAAATCTCTACTTTGACACCCTTGATGCAATAAGGGAGAATTTTATTACCCTAAAAAGGTGACCAAAAAAATAGTTCAAGGTGAATTTATAAAAGTGCAAGATGCTTCTTAATAGGTCAAGGTAATTTCTTACTCCTGTTGCGCCAATTTTTTCTTTGCTTTGCACCAGAGCTCATCCATTTCTTCTAACGACATATCGCGAAGCTCGCGTCCCATCTCTCGCGCTTGCTGCTCTACTAAGTTGAAACGAGCAATAAACTTGCGATTCGAGTACTCTAGTGCAAGCGACGGATCTACATCATGCAAGCGCGCGGCGTTTACTACAACAAAAAGAAGGTCGCCAAACTCCTCCTGTATGTGCTCCGCATTTCCTTCGGCTATAGCCTCACGTACTTCCTCGTACTCCTCAATCACCTTCGCCCACACATCGTGCTTGCTATTCCAATCGAAGCCTGCGGCACTGGTTTTTTCTTGCACTCGCAATGCCTTTACTAACGGTGTAAGCGAACGCGGAACACCCTGCAATACGGTTCGATTCCCCCCCCTTTCCTTCAGTTTGAGAGCTTCCCACTGCTGCTCTACTTCGTCTGGGGTCAGTTCTCTATTCTTTTGGAATACATGCGGGTGACGATAGATTATCTTCTCACTCTCAGCATCCGCAATGCCTTGCAAGGTAAAGCGTCCCTCCTCTTCGCCTATCACAGCATAGAACAAAACGTGCATAAGTAAATCGCCCAATTCCTTTTTAATGCTGGTATTGTCGTTATCAATAATCGCATCAAACAACTCATGCACCTCTTCTACTGTGTACTGTACTAGCGACGGAATTGTTTGCTTGGCATCCCACGGACACTCCCGACGTATACGACGCATATTAGCTACTAAACCAAGCAAGCTACGTGCTTCAGGCGTTTCGTAAACGACCCCTTCTGCCTCGCGCTCTTGTTCCATAGTCACCTGTACTCGGTTGATTTTCCCGCCCATAGCGGGCGCTAATTTCGCAACTGAAACTGATGCCCATTCTAGAGTTTTGTAATGCGCAAAGAGAGCTGATAGAATACGCTGCGCGACGTGTTCCAAAAGATTCGAAGTTACAGCTACCTGCTCAGCAACAATATTGTAGGCATCCTGATAGTTCAATGCGTCATCAATATTGTCGGTTTGTGGCGCTGCAGAAGTATACGGACGCAGTTTCAGATCTACCTCAAATCTATTACCCGTTATTTTTTCTTCTGCATAACACCCATGACCAGCATGAAAACTCATGCCACGTAATTCTATCAACATCATAAATTGGTTTTACGCCCTACGCTTCAATTTTCAGCTGCCGCCCTATCTCATTACCGAAGTCACGTAAACTGGGATAAATGGCAGGGGCAAATTTCTCCAGATTGCGGTAAAAAATTGCCGTACGTTGTTCCTCAGAAAACAACTTCTCGCTTACCCCTGTACGAAACAATATGACAAGGACTACACTGATCAGCAATGCCATTTTTAAGACTCCGAAAAGAAGCCCAGCCAGCTTATCTACCCACCCGAGCAACATTACTTTGAGAAGACGTGCAGCGAACTTCCCTACAAAA
>CAUVMY010000077.1:0-6508 GCA_963552845.1 uncultured Bacteroidia bacterium | reverse complement strand
GCTACCCAAAGCTCATATTTTTCCACCTCTTGAGCTTGAACTGGCAGCACAAAACTGAAAAAGGTTAGCGCAAATAGCGCTATTAAACTGTTAATTCGTCTTGTCATATTCACCTTTATATTTAGTATTTCGTGTGCAAAGGTGAAAAAAAAAACGTTAAATACAAGACGGCTTGATAAGTTGCAAATACACAGGTGACGATTATAAGAGCCTGTAATAAAATACAAGAGAGTGCCTGAGTTCGGTCGAGCTATTGCGAAATGTGAGTAACATCACGCAAAGCATTAGATTTCAATGTGTTGCCCCTATAGGGCGCATACATAGGAAATGCGGTATTTACCCAAGGTGTCGCGCATACTGTGCGCTTACCTTGGGCTAGATTGTGTTGCCCTTTCAGGGCGAAAAACAAGATCGCATTGCGCGCGATTGTTATCAATGCTTTGCAGATTTCTGTAATCACATTATAATGCGTCGCCCGTGGTCGCAAACGAAGCTTTTTCATATTGTTTGTAGAATGCAGCGCTTGGCAAAATCCGATGGAGAATGAACAACACTCTAGCTAGCGCCATGTGAACGATTAAAAGTTGTAAAAACAGAAACAATATATTCGTATACGAAATATCCCCTCATCGCGAACGGGAGATCTTGTGTTATCACAGAAACAAAAAACGCCACCTGTAAAAATACAGATGGCGAATAATATTCGGAGCACAACTTTCCTTAAAGGACGAGCATTGCATCACCGTAAGTGCCGAAACGATATTCCTCTTTTACGGCAGTGTTGTACATGTTCATCATGAGGTCGTAGCCTGTAAATGTCCCTACTGTAATCATCAAAGAAGAGCGGGGGAAATGAAAGTTCGAAATGATACTCTTTGGCACTTGGATCTGGTAGGGTGGGAAGATGAATTTGTTTGTCCACCCACTCGTGGCCTTTACTCTAGCATCCGTGGTTACAGAACTTTCTAACGTTCTTATAACCGTTGTACCGACAGCACACACATTCTTTCCCGCATCCAAAGAGCCATTAACCATTTCTTCGGTATCTTCTGGTATTTCGAACTGTTCAGAAGCCGCCTTGTGCTTCGATAGGTCTTCTACTTCGATTTTCTGGAAATTCCCCAACCCTGCATGTAGGGTGATATAAGCTATGTTCACCCCTTTTATTTCAAGCCTTTTCAGGAGTTCTCGGCTCATGTGTAAGCCTGCCGTAGGAGCCGCTACTGCCCCTACGTGCTTAGCGTATATTGTTTGGTAACGTTCCTCGTCAAGATCTTCGACATCACGTTTAATAAAACGTGGGAGTGGTACTTGCCCTAGTTCGTGTAGTCGTTTGGCAAATTCTTCCTTGGTGCCATCAAAGAGGAACGTAATAATACGTCCACGACTTGTGGTATTATCGACAACCTCAGCCACGAGCGAATCTCCCTCTCCGAAATATAGCTTATTGCCAATACGAATTTTACGTGCTGGATCTACCAGTACGTCCCACATATGTCGTTCCGTATCTAGCTCACGCAACAAGAAGACTTCAATTTCTGCATTGTTCTTTTCTTTAATACCATAAAGACGTGCACGAAACACTTTGGTATTATTCAGAACTATCGTATCTCCATCTGAGAAGTAGGATACCAAGTCCTTAAACATCTTATGCTCAATCTTTCCCGTTTTTCTATTTCCGACCATAAGGCGTGCTTCGTCGCGGTAGGTCGGTGGGTATTTAGCAATAAGTTTCTCAGGTAACGTAAAATCAAACTGCGATAGTTTCATTTATGTATGCGTAAAATTTACTTCTAAATGGGAGACGTGAGATTTTTCTCAGCTGTTATATCTAAGAACTTTTCAAGTGTCTCTAATGTTACGGCATCGCGTATTTCATAGTTTCCACTTCGGGTTCTCCGTAATTCGGCAAGATGGGCTCCACTTCCGAGCAGTCGCCCCAAATCGCGTGCCAAAGCCCGTATGTATGTTCCCTTAGAGCATGCAATTTGTGCTCTAAGTTCATTACCATTTCTCTCCAAGACCTCAAATTTGTGCACCGTAATTTCTACAGGTGGTAGATCGTCTTCGACACCTTTTCTCGCTAACTTGTACGCTCGCTTGCCATTGACTCTCTTTGCGGAAAAGATCGGCGGTTTCTGCATTATCGTACCACGTAGTGCATTTATTGCCTTATCTATGCATTCATCCGTAATATGTTCTGTTGGAAAAGTGGCATCCACTTCAGTTTCCATATCATACGATGGTGTGGTAGCTCCTAATCGGAACAGGGCCTCGTACTCCTTATCCTCGCCTGTCAATGTCATTGCCTCACGCGTTCTTTTCCCCACACAAAGTACCATTAACCCTGTAGCAAGCGGATCTAGCGTCCCAGCATGTCCGACCTTAATCTTTGGTATGCCGTAGTAGTTACGTAACAAGATGCGTACTTTGGCAACGACATCATTCGATGTCCATCCCAGAGGCTTGTCTATCAAAATGATAGCACCTTCTTCCAGTAGACTCTCCTTATTGAATAGAAGCTGTGGCATCAATTAGTTTTACAGCAAAGATTACGCTAAGAAGCAAATACACCCACTTCCATATATTTCGTCCTTGTCGAATAGCACGATATCGTATTGTCTCTAAGTAAACAAGAAGCGGTCAGGCATTAAGAAAGGCCGTCACAATAGCAACTGCTCCGACCAATGCACAATAGAGGGCGAACCAAACGAGGCGTCCTCTTCTAACAAGCGATAGCATCCAACGGCAAGCAAGATAACCCGTAGCGAATGCCGTTAGCACGCCTGCCCAAAAGGGAAGTGTGCTCAACATGGTTGTAGAAAGATCGCCCGAAAGGACTTCTAGTAAGTTCATTCCGATAATAGGGGGAAGCACCATGAGGAAAGAGAAGCGGGCTGCATTGGGGCGATCTAGTCCCATCAAAATTCCAGTTGCAATAGTGGCACCGCTACGCGACAAGCCAGGTAGTACCGCCACAGCCTGTGCGATTCCCATACCAAGCGAAGTAGCATACGTAGGTTGGTGGCGTATACGTGCCATCTTAACAGGACGATTGGTTAGCGTAAGTAGAAAAGCGGTGAGTAGCAACATTGCCCCAACGAGGAGTAAATTGCCAGTAAATAGGGTTTCGATCTGCTCTTTGAATAGAAAGCCGACAATTGCGACGGGGATCATCGAGATTATAATTTTGAGCACATACTCCGTTTCCCAATTCCACCGAAAGGAAAAAAGCCCACGAATCAGCTGCCAAATCTCACTCCAGAGAGCCACAATAGTACTCAGAACGGTAGCCCCGTGTAGCGCAACCGTAAAAGTGAGATTTTGCTCTGCATCTACGCCGAGTAAAACTCTTCCTAACTCCAGATGCCCACTGCTACTTACTGGCAAAAACTCTGTTAAGCCTTGAATTAGACCAAGCAATATAGCTTGCCATGTCTCCATCTCTAGCACACCCTATTCCTTATCCGCCGATTTGGAGCGCTTGCCTCGATACATAATGGCAAAAATCTCGAACAAGAAGCCGCCTAGCACCATCATGGGAGCAAGTGTAATTCGTCGGAAGTTAAAAATCTCGGGATTAAATCCCGTTGGGTCTTCTGCTTTGCCACCACTCATTAGGATAAATCCTAAGACGATAATGACAAAACCGACTGCTAATAGTTTATAATTGAGGCGTGTTAATGGGAATTTGCCGTCGCTCCCATTACGCTCTATATCCTTTTTTTCTTCAGCCATTGTTAAATGTTTTTCTAGTTCCTGCTCTAAGGTATACTCTGTAAGTAAGCGAAAAAACAAACTAATAGTACAAATCTCCTTCCGCCAAACGGAGATACTTTCCGACAGCAAAATAAGTAGTTACTAGATTAATTGCCACCCCAACTAGCAGCACAAAGATACTTACCAAAGTCAAGATGCCATACTGATGGAGATTTACTAGCGTATAAAAGTCGTCCTGTACAAACCAAATACTGAGCAAGAGTAGCGCCACTGCGAGTAGCGCCGAATAAAATCCGTGACGGACTGCACGTAGCAAAAAGGGACGCTGTATAAACGCTGCTGTTGCCCCTACAAGTTGCATAGTCTTGATTATAAAACGTCGCGCATAGATAGAAATTCGTATTGTATTATTAATCAGTACAAGGGCAATGAAACTCATAACAAGACTGAAAGCAAGTATGAGTCCGCTTAGTTTATGCACATTAGTATTGACTAGATCCACCAAATCTGGTTCGTAGTGGAGTTCCGTCACTTGTGGCGCATTAATAAGTGTGGCGCTAATGGCTTGCAAGCTATCGTTATTCGTCCAATCTGCATGAAGCTTAAGCTCGATAGAAGGGGAAAGAGGATTGTACTTCAAGAGTGCCAAGAAGTCTTCTCCCAGAGCCGCCTTCAGCTCCTCGGCAGCACGTTCCTTGCTAATAAATTCAGACTCTTTTACGTATGGGGAAGCATCAAGTGTCTTACGAAGGAATTCGGCATCCGCATTTCGGACATCCTCACGGAGTACTACGGAGAAGCTCAGATTTTCCTTCACATAAGTGGAGAGTCTGTCTACGTTGATCAGCAACAATCCTAACAACCCTAAGGCATAGAGCACAAACGTGGTACTAATTACCGATGAAATAAAACTACTGCGCATGCGCCATACGGCTCGCTGCGTACTATCAGTTGCCATTTTCTTCAGAGATTTGTTGGAGTACTTGTGCTTTTTTCGGTGTCAGTTGTAGATAAAGAGCAATGATAAGCACCAACAAGATTAGTAGACCGAAGACGAAATCTACCCAACAAGCCTTATAGTAGCTTGGCAAGGAGAAAGAAAAGACTATTTCTTTTGCCCCTGTAGGAATTTGCAAGCCACGTAATAGATAATTTACACGATAAATAGGCACTTCTACCCCATCAATGGTTGCCACCCAGCCTTTCGGATAGAAGATCTCTGAAAATACTGCAAATCGTTCTCCCGAAGCTGTCACTCGGTAGGTCAAGCGATTGGGCTCATACTGTATCAGTTCAATCTGATCTATACTGTCTTTAGGAGAGAATTTTGCAGGCTGCGGATCGATTGCCAGAATATATGCGACATGATCCACATTTTGCCTTCCGATCGAATCAAGTTCTGCATTAGGCGTATCTACTCGCACTAACCTGTCTACAAACCAAGCATTGCCCAAGGCTTCAGGATTCTGCTGTACCTGATAGTTACCTTGTCGGTCGCGTGCAATCACGTACTTTGTATTTGTAAGGTTTAACATGCTGGGCGTACCTGCATAGCGGTCGATTAAGTCCTGATACCTACGAAGCTTTACACCGTGATATCCGCCTATAGATTTATGGTAATAGGAAGTTGAAGCATCGTTGAAAGGACTAACACTTGTATTAAAGACGCGGTAGTAGGATTTGTCTTGTAGAATCTGCCGATCTGCAGAGGTCATTGGGAAAGGTTGTGCGTTGTGTGTTTTGTTTACATAAACTACACCGTCATAACGTTTATTTACGAGCCAAAGATCGAGAACTACCAAAATGCCCAGTGCAAGGAGCATAATGGGTTGTTTCAGTTTCCGATTCAAGAATAGCCATAAAAGCAATCCTCCTAGAAGGATGAAAAATGCGCTACGGAATATATCTGTTCGCATAAGTGCACCACGGTCGAGACTTAAAGCAGTCATGAACTCGGGTGGGTAGCCCATTTGTACGTACTGTGCGTCGTTCTGTGAGACAAAATCGAAGCCTAATGAGCCAAAGAGTAAGAACAAAAGCAAAACTCCTAACAAGGAGGCGAGCGATAGTAATAAAGCTCGTTTTGCGCGTTGATTATCATACTTTCCACGCATCCACTCCGAAAGCCCCCAAAAGCCAAGCAACGGTACGCAGAACTCGCATATCACGAGGATCATACTCACCGAGCGGAATTTGTTGTAACCTGGGAAGAATGCAAAAAAGAAATCGGTGAACCACTGTAAATTATGCCCCCAAGCTAGAAAAAGAGCTACTAATGAAACTATGAGTAGCGCCCAACGCGGTGCGCCTCGCATTAAGAAGAAGGAAAAGAAGAACAAGAAGATTACCACTGCTCCGAGGTAAACGGGTCCAGAGGTCATAGGCTGGTCTCCCCAGTAGACGGGTAATTGTTTGAGAATCGCCTGCTCTTGCTCCTTCGGTAGGTGCATTTTTTGTAAAAAATGTCCAACCTGCGAATCTGCAGAGAGCTCCATCGCCGAGGAGCCTCCATAGAGATTGGGGATTAGGAGGTTAAAACTTTCTAGTTTACCATAACTCCACTGAGTGGCATAGCTTTTATCAAGCCCCTCTTCCTTCTGTTCGGGCGTCTCTGCCAAATGGGATTTTCCACGAATACTAGCTTTACCGTAATCGTAAGTTTGGTAGAGACGGTTGAAATTTGCTCCGACTCCTAAAATCCCTGCCCCAACGAGGAAGGCACTTGCAATGAAAAAAGCGCGTAACTGTTTAGCACGCAGCAGTTCTATAAAACGCCAAACGGCTACAG
>CAUVMY010000076.1:0-6526 GCA_963552845.1 uncultured Bacteroidia bacterium | reverse complement strand
ATAAACTCGCAATCTACTATGAAAAAAACGTTGCGGAATTAAAAAAGTCTCTCACTGTTGCTAAAAATAATCCTGAACTGGTAAATGGCACTGCGATACCGAGTAAGCGCATTATAGATGTCGTGGGACGATACAAGAAACCAGATGGGGTAGAAATTTTGAAAGAGATAGGGTTAACAACTTTGCGTTTACGTTGCCAGCATTTTAATGAATGGTTGCAAAAGATTGAGAAGGAGGTAGGGCGCGAAGGTAGTGCTTTGGGTTGTGTTATGCAATAAATAGCCCAGCATACTCGGGAAGCATATCCTTGTTTGCATCCATTCGGTATCCACGAAATACTGCTCCATACGACTTTGTCATTGTAATTCCTCCTGTACACACAGTTAATTGTGATATACCAATTCCTCTTCATATTTCCCATTATCTTTGTTTGCGTAATGGGAGGTGACACTGATGGGCAAACAAGCACTAAACAAGTTTTGTAAGGAAAACGACCGAACTGCGCTCGCCGAGTTGTTGCAATACGTTTACATGGCGAGTAAGGAAGCAAAGCATGTAATAGACTTTTACCTCGCCCCTAAACCAGAAGAAGAATATGAAAAAGCGAAGGTTTTACTCAACAAGGAGATTAACCCAAGAGTGAATCCATCGGTTCGAAAATGCAAAAAGATTGTGCAGGACTTTATCAATCTAGGAGTTGAACCAAAACTTGCTGGCGATCTCTATCTTTATTACGTTTTGTTGTTTTTTGAATATATAGTTTTCTTTGGCATAGGTGATGAAGACATGGGAGATAAGGTAGTGGATGCCTATCTCGATATGATAAAATATTTGGAAGCGAATGATCTTATGGAACAATTTCGCCCTCGCATCGATAAATTCAATAAACGAGCTTTAGATGCAATCCCTGATTTTGATCAAATCGCAAAATAAGTTCCTTTTTCACGTCTATGAGTAACCTTCACTGTGCAAATGGTAGATCTCGCCTCTTACAACACTTTTGGTATACACGCTTCGGCTGAAGCGTTATTGACTATTGCCAATGAACAGAAACTTGTGGAATATGTAAATGTATTGCACAAAACACATCGCCCCTATTTTGTTTTAGGAGGAGGTGCCAATGTGCTCTTCGTTGCGGATTTCGCAGGGGATATTCTTCACGTCACAAATCAGGATCTGGAGGTTATAAGCGAAGATGCGCAACAGGTTCTAGTACGCGTGGGGGCAGGCTACGAATGGGATGCTTTTGTTGCTTGGAGCGTTGCGAAAGGTTATTGGGGGGTAGAACTCCTATCGGGCATTCCTGGTACAGTTGGCGCATCGCCTGTACAAAATATAGGTGCGTATGGGGCAGAGGCTGCTGAGGTAATTGCCGAAGTGGAAGCGGTTGAAATAGCTACTGGTGTCTTAGTACGTTTTGATGTGGCAGATTTAGCTCTGGGTTATCGTACCAGTCGTTTTAAGCGTGAGTGGAAAGGGTGTTATGTGATACATCATGTTACCTATCGTCTTGCTAAAAACGCTCTCTCCTTGGCAAAATATGAGCGTTTAGGACTACAAAAGAACAGGTTCTCTTTACAGGAGGTGCGTGATAGAGTATTATCCATAAGAGCGTCGAAATTACCCTCTACGAAGGATATAGGAAGTGCAGGGAGTTTTTTTAAGAATCCAGAGGTCGAGCAGTCGGTACTAAAACAACTGCGTAGCACTTATGAAAATATGCCCTACTATGCAACGGAACGTAGCGATATGTACAAGCTTTCGGCAGGTTGGCTTATCGAGCAGTGTGGTTGGAAGGGTTACCGTGTTGGTGATGCAGGGGTATATGAGAAGCAAGCCCTAGTGCTTGTGAACTATGGTAGTGCCACAGGACGCGAAATTTTTGTTCTGAGTGAACAAATAGCAGACGACGTGTACAAAAAAATGGGGGTTCGTTTGGAACGAGAGGTGGAGATAGTACCTGCAAAGTACTAGCCTGTAGCTCAATTTGAACCCAAAAATAAGCTGTAAGGTCTAACTTGCTGCTGAACTCGTGTGCCGTTTTGTGGAGCTACAAGTAGAATTTTTGCTGTGTCGTGCGTTCACACGCTTCCTGAGTACCTTTGAAAGTATTACTTTTACATGACGAACAAAGTGGATAAGGGTGGGGTATGGAGCGGGAAGCGGACGCAACATTAAGAACCTTTGACTATTTGGTGGCAGGGAGCGGGCTTGCAGGGTTGAGTGTGGCGCTTCGTGCAGCACGTTATGGGCGTGTGGCAATTGTTACCAAGTCTTGGGTGCGAGAAAGCAATTCCTACTATGCACAAGGCGGTATTGCCGCAGTAACCGATGAGGGCGATAGCCCCGAAGAGCACCGCGCCGATACTCTCACGGCTGGTCGAGGGTTGTGCGATTGGGATGCGGTGGATGTACTGGTGCACGAAGCTCCCGAGTGTATTCGCGAACTCATTGAGAGCGGGATGCACTTTGACCAGATTGATGGTTCATTAGCGCTCGGTTTAGAAGGGGGGCATCATCATCGGCGAATTCTGCATGCTGGAGGAGATGCTACTGGGGCGTTGGTCACCAGTTTTTTAGCAAAGAAAGTTGCCGAACACCCAAATATTGAGATCTTTGAAAATCACGTAGTACTAGAACTCCTGATGCGCAGTGGGGCGTGTTGGGGACTTTCTACTTGGGACGTAGTAGCAGGCTGTGAGCAACTTTTCGTAGCACGTCATACTTTTTTGACTATAGGGGGCACGAGTGCTATCTATTCGCGTAGTACTAACCCGAGTACGACTGTGGGCGATGGTATTGCTATCGCTTGGCGTGCAGGGTGTCCGATAGTTGATTTTGAGTTTATTCAGTTCCACCCAACTGCTTTGTGTGCTGGAACGAATGCTTTCCTCATTAGTGAAGCAGTACGCGGTGAGGGGGCACATCTCATCAATGAGCACGGCGAACGATTCATGGAAGGGAAATACCCTTTGGCAGAGCTCGAACCGCGCGATACCGTGGCACGTGCTATAGCGAATGAGATAAGTAAGGGTACAACGCCCTACGTATGGCTCGATTTGCAGCACCTCAATTCAGAACGAATTTTAAGCCGTTTCCCAACCATTGCCCGCCATTGTGCTGATTTGGGGTATAATTTGGCAAAACGAATACCCGTAGCGCCCGCTGCCCATTATATGGTTGGTGGCGTGCATACCAATCTTTATGGCGAAACAGGCATCCCTAATCTATACGTATGTGGCGAATTGGCATCGACGGGGATCATGGGAGCAAACCGTTTGGCATCGAATTCGCTCATTGAGTGTCTTGTCTTTGGACGTAGGGCAGTAGAACAAACACGCGTAGTGCCTAAATTGTCACTCCCGACAGAGTTTGCTCCCCATTTTACCGTTGATGTAGCGCGCAGTTCTGTCTATACCAATGCGCGTTCTAGCGTTGCTGCTATTCTAGCTCAGCACGTTGGTATTGTACGTAGTGCTCAGTCGCTCGCATTGGCAAAACAGCAACTTGTAGAGCTAGAAGCGGACTTTTTACGACAATACGCAGATGCGGAGCGTGAATTCTATGCACACGCAATCGAGAATCTATTGATTGTGGCACGCCTTTTAGTAGAAGGTGCCGACTATCGTAAGGAGAGTAGGGGGGGACACTACCGCTCAGATTTTCCAGAACAACGCGAAGAGTTTGCTTTCCATACTGTGCAAGAGCGTGGGAAGCCGATTAGCAAGCGACCTGTGCAAAAGAAACCACAGGAGGCGTAGAAGCATCACAGAAATAATACTTGTTAGGTATTGGTCGAGACTTTGAGTGGTGTCGACTAACGGAAATATGAAATCATGTTGAACTATTCGTTTCAAGAACTTCAGTGGGCATTCCCCTGTAATGTTCGTGGCGTAGAGAGTGCTCCGATACGCGAAGTTGCCGTAGATAGTAGAATGGTTACCGATGGTGCGCATCTCTTGTTTTTTGCGCTCGTAGGAGAAAACCACAATGCTCACGATTACGTCGAAACGCTGTACAAAGTGCATGGTGTACGTTGCTTTGTGGTTTCCGATTATCGCGTAGCGTATCGCGCGCTGACCGAGGCAACATTTTTCTGTGTGACCGATACGCGCAGAGCATTACAACAGCTTGCCAGTTACCATCGTCAACGTTTTCAGATCCCTGTCGTGGGTATTACGGGGAGTAACGGGAAGACTGTTGTAAAAGAGTGGCTCTCGCAGGTGCTCGCTGCTCAGTGGCGTGTTAATCATAGTCCAAAGAGTTACAATTCGCAGGTTGGTGTTCCGCTTTCTGTATTGGGGCTTGCGCCTAAAGATGAAGTGGGTATTTACGAGGCGGGCATTTCGCAGATGGATGAGATGCACAACTTAGAAGAGATAATTCGTCCCACGATAGGTATTTTTACAAATCTTGGACACGCGCATCAAGCAGGTTTTCCAGATATGGAGACAAAGGGGCGTGAGAAAATGCAACTCTTTGTTCGTGCCAAACGCTTGGTAGTGTGCCGCGATCAGGAGCTTGTTTATAACCTAGCATGCCAGTTGCACCAAGAGTGTGGCGTAGAATTGGTTACGTGGTCTGTAACGGGGCGTGAGGCAGATTGGCAAGTTACGTTATCTCATGATTGCGTGGGAGGAAGTTTACCCTTTTCTTTGCATTTGAGGGCAGAACAAGGAACGCAATATAGTGGTGTACTTCCCGCCTGTGATGCTGCAACCATAGAGAATGCGCTTCATACGTTGGTAACGAGTGTTACGCTAGGAATGCCTATACAGGAGGCGTTAAAGCGCGTAGCAGGCTTGCGCTCGATGCCCATGCGTCTGGAACGACGAGAGGGTGTGAATGGGCATGCACTCATAAACGATAGCTATAGTTGCGATTTGGAGTCGCTCGAAATAGCACTTGGTTTTCTTTGCCAACAGGCTGCTACTGAGAAGAAAGGACTGATTCTTTCGGACATCGATCAGTCGGGTATAGCGCCAGATGAGCTATATGTGCGTGTTGCTGCAATGCTAGAACAGTACGGAGTTACCTTGTTGGCAGGCATTGGTAGTAACATAGCGGCGCAACGTGCACTATTCCATACGGCACAGTTCTTTACTACCACTGAGGAGTTTTTGCGTTTGCATGACGCAGCCCATTTGCAACCGTATGCGATCTTGGTAAAAGGGAGTCGGCGTTTTGGATTTGAGCAGATTTGCCAGCAGCTAGATCGGCGTATTCATCGCACGGTGATGGAGGTTAACCTCGGAGCATTAGAGAATAACCTCAATTGGTTTCGTACGCGTTTGCACAAGGGAGTAAAGTTGCTTGTATTGGTCAAGGCATTTGCCTATGGGAATGGGCTTGGAGAGCTTGCTCAGCTTTTGCAGTATCACAAAGTAGATTATCTCGGCGTAGCTTTTGCCGACGAAGGTTTTGCATTGCGTCAGTCAGGTATTACGCTACCCATTTTGGTATTGAATCCTGCGCCCGATGCTATTCCTGCAATGTTGGAATACAACCTAGAACCTAACATTTTCTCGTTAGAGTTATTACGCGCATTTAATGAGGCAGCGGGGGGAGCACATAAAGAGAATTTCGCTATTCATCTGAAGATGGATACAGGAATGCACCGCGTAGGCTTTATGGAAAATGAAATAGACGCTTTGTTGAATGCATTACCGCAATGTACACATTTGCGTGTTGCTTCTATTTTTAGTCATCTGGCAGGGGCAGACGAGGCGGCACTAGATGCTTTTACGCTTTCGCAACTCGAAGCTTTTGAGCGAATGTCGTCGCGTATTCTTACGGCATTGCCGTATCGCCCCCTGCGTCACATTCTCAACTCGGCAGGTCAGGAACGTTTTCCCGATTGGCAGTACGATATGGTACGTCTGGGGATTGGATTGCACGGAATTTCATGTTGTGGCAATAAGGAACTACAGCCTGTAGCAAGCTTAAAGACCTTTGTTGCGCAGATTAAGGAACTGGAGATAGGGGCTACGGTGGGGTATGGCTGTCACGGTAAAGTACCACAGAAGAAGCGAATTGCAACAATACCCATTGGATATGCTGATGGGTACAATCGGCATCTGGGTAATGGCACGGGGAAGGTGGGTATCAATGGGCACTTAGCTCCCACAATAGGTAACATCTGTATGGATACCTGTATGATAGACATTACAGGGCTAGATGTGAAAGAGGGCGATAGTGTCACTATTTTTGGTGATGCCCCCACTTTGGATGAACTCTCGTTGTGGTTACAGACAATCCCCTACGAAGTGCTAAGTTCTATATCGCCTCGTATTCCCCGTACCTATTATTCGGAATAGGTGTAGTTATACCGTGTCTACTACATGGTGTGCGGTGTGGTGATGTGAAATAATCACAATACGTGTGCGGCGCACACGACGGGCGAGGCGTGCCTCGCCCCTACAATCGCGCCTAGGGCGCGAACCCTCAACCTTTAGCCTCAATCGCGTCGTAATTCGTCATTTGTAATTCGTAATTTGCGCTTTGAAAAAGCGCATAAATGACTCCC